>CBETNY010000031.1:0-10268 GCA_965537275.1 uncultured bacterium
GTGTTAAAGTTCAAGTGTGATTTCGGTGCCTTGGCCGGATTTTGACCGGGCAGTTATTTTAAAATGATGGGCTTCGACAATCCGTTTTACAATGCCCAATCCCAAGCCGGAGCCCTTTTCGCCCTGGGTTCCCAAGGTGCTATCCGATGATAAATGGTCGAACAATTGGGCGGCTTTTTCCTCGGGCATTCCCCCTCCCGTATCGGACACCTTCAGGCGTTTCCCCTGCGTGTCGTGGTAGTATTCCATGCTTATGGTGCCGCCTTCGGGAGTAAACTTAAGGGCATTCCCAACCAGGTTGTTCAACACCTGCAAAAACAGGGTAACATCTACTTTTAGCGTGTCGTTTACCGCATAGCGTGTCAAAAAACTGATTCCTTTTTCTTTAAATTTATTTTTAAAAGTCTTTTGCACAATCGCCATCAGCTCTCCCACCTTTATATCTTCCTTTACCAGTTTAAAATTGCCCAATTCCAGGTTCGACCAGAAATAGAGCTTGTCGTTATAGTCGAGCATCCGGGTCATTTCGTCACGCATGGATAGTAGCATCTCTTTGTTAAACAAATCAAGACTGTTGACAAACTCCGTATCGTTGAGCAACATTTCGGTAGCCCCCAAAACGGAAGCAATGGGAGAACGCAGGTCATGGGTGATGATGGAAACAAATTTATCTTTATAGTCGAGAATCTTTTTCAGTTCCTGTTTTGCTTTGATCATTTGTTCATAAGCCAGCTGCTGTTCTCTTGCTTTCTGGATCGTATCTTGCTGACCAAGCAAATCATTGTTGAGCAAACGAATCAACAGATAAGTCTTTTGATTTATCTCGGTCAGGAAGGCCCTTAGGAAATACTCTTTCTCCTGTCCGTCCGTCTCAGTCCAAATTCCCGAATTATAAAACTTCCTGCCTTCTTCTACTTGTTCATTGTTCATCTCCTGCTCAAAGACTTCCAAAAAAGGGAAATGGTCGAAAAGTTTCACAACACCGGGATGGAGTATTTCCGGTTTTAAAGTCGACAACCAATCCGGCGGGGTTCCGCACAATGCATAGCGGTTGTAGCTTAACTTTTCGAAGGTGGCCATTTGGAGAAGATGCACTTGTCCAAAAGGATTGTTTCGCGCCCCACTGGCAACCGTTTCCATTTGCAATTTTTTTTCATTTATTTTTTGCAAAAGACCTTGTAGCTCGACTGTTTGGCCGGAACAATCGGAAATAAAAACCCAATGACTCCGGTCGTGGTCCAAAAGGACAAAAACATTTATCCATTTCTCTTCCGAAAATTGAAGCCGGGGCAGCTCCAGGTACTCTTGCGGCAATGGAAAAACACCCTCAAGGTAGGGTAAAAGAACCGGAACAGGCTTGCCGCGTTGCAATGGATCTTCAAAATAATACGACCCGTTTCCATACCATCCCAACAAATTGCCTTGGTGGTCGGTATGCATGGCCATCAACTTAGCCTGCGTAGGCAGGTGCTCCAGAAGTTTACGAATAATATGTCCGGGAACTGCTTCAAACATCACAAATCGTTTTTCATCATCATTCGGGTTAACCTATCGAAAGCTGCTTCCACCTGTTCACCTGTTTTGGCGCTGGTTTTCATCACGGTCATTCCCAATTGCTCCAGCTTTTGAATATCTTGCCCGGTCACTTCCCACTCCTCATGCAGGTCAGCCTTGTTCACCAACACAATAAAAGGGGCATTTTCCGAGACTTTTTGGGCCATTTTTTGAAGTTCAAGCCCTTTTTCAAGGGTATTTCGACGCGTTCCGTCAATCACGATAAAATAGCCGGACGATCCCATCACGTAGGCCTGCTTCACTTTTTGATAGTCATCTTCCCCATGAATATCCCACAACATTAAATTGATTTCGCGGTTCTCGAGCCGGACAATTTTTTGATCAACCTTCACGCCGATGGTCGTGTGGTATTTGTCAGAAAAAATACTGTGAACATATTGCTGCACCAAACTTGTTTTTCCCACAGCAAAAGAACCCAACATGCTAATTTTCTTTTTAATCATAACGAATCGCGTTTTACATATTTCACTTTAAAACTTACCGTACGGACCGAATCATTGCCTGAATCGAGATCCTCAATAAATTTGACTTTCGGGACCAACATTTCCATGGGAATGCCGGCCTGTTGCATCCAGCGGATAAATCGCATGGCCCGGGCGTGGGCAACCCGTTCGTTGGCCGGCAAATTTCCTTTCCGGCTGGTGTAGGAACGAACCACAATAACCGGTACCGAATCGGCCTGCATATTAAAATTCAAAATATCTTTGGTATCACTAATCAGCTTCTTAAACGAAACCTGCTGAGTACTGTCCAGCTGGTCAACACCATACGGAAAAACATAGGATTGCGATTCGATGGCAAGTATTTTTCTCATTTTTGGTTTCTTAGAAACGGGTTTCTGCACCATTACCTGCAAATGGTTCACACCGGGAAGATAAGGATAAGCTTTTAATTTTTCAATCCAGGCTTTGTCGGCTTTGCCTTTCACATACAAGGTATCACCCCCTATGCCCAGCTGAACGGAGGAAGGAGGCTTCACTAAACGGGTTATTCTTTTCAGAACAATTTCTTTATCCAACGAAACAAAGGGCATCAATTGCAAACGCACCTGATTTTTGTCCAGCGCATACGAACCGGGAGTGGGAAGTTCCGCCAGCGGGTCCGCCAACCCTTTGATGTAAAAAAGGTTGCCCGATCGACCGGCATCAGTGACAAACACTCCGGCAGTGGTGTGATAAGCATGCAGCAGCTTATTAAATTTCGACTGACGATTCCAATGGTGATAACCCCAGTAGCCCAAAGCAGCAATCAAAACCACAGCCAACACAATCAGGGCCACCGGCTTACGTTTTTTTTCGGGTTTCGCTTCCTGCAAGACACAATTTTGCAACAGGCTTTTGTTGATTTGAAACGGCGTAGTATCGCCTTGGAAATGTTCCAACTCATAGGCCGAGTTGATGTGAATTCCTTCGATACTCTCCTTCATTTTACCGCGAAGTTCAACCGGTGGATTTCCTTCGACAATGGCAGCAAGAATGGCATAGGGCCCTTGCTCAATCAAAATGGTAAAATCCGCCATATTAATGGCATCCAGCTCACTATCATCCTTTTGAAACGAATCCTGAACAAAATCTTTGATGGCCGACAACATGGACGAAACCAAATCGGCATCGGCCACCTCATCTTGCCCCTCTTCGGGAACCCTGGCCAAAAGCAAACCGGTTTTTTTATGGATAAGAAAAACCTGTTTAACCTGATAAATATAGGCATGTGCCAGCACAATTTCGGCATACGATTTACCACTAAAGAGAGATTTCAAACGCCACCCGATGCGCCGGGGTGAAAAACTATTCTCAAGGGTCGAGTTCACCTTGTCAAGCATCAGCTTAATATCTTCCGAAACCGCTTTGCGAATAGCCGGCATCATGATGGGAAAAAGAATATCGGCAAGTTTATGGGGATTGTTATGGATGCTGTTTTTCAACGCCTCTTCCAACAAAGGCTGAATATCGTCCAGGGTGATATCACCCTTTTGTACCATTTTACGTATGGAAAGCGGCAGAAGCTGACTGATTTCATCCGAAAAAGTTTCGGGATCCTGAATCAGCTTGTTCAACCGGTCCAGATCATGTGCATCATATCCGGTGATAATCTGCCTTAGTTCGCGCAGTTGCGCCGGCGACAAAGCCTTATGCAACGGTTTATTTGATTGGGATGAGGCGGTCATAAGGCTTACGAATCGGTTTGTGTGTTGATTTTATCGGCAAGTGACCTCAACATCTCAACCGTTTCCTGCTTGCTAAGCAAGGTTTGTTGAAGATGATCCATTCTTTGATTCATTTCTTCTTCTAATTGCTTGTTCAAAGCCTTCAATTGCTTTTCCTGGTCTTCTAATTTTTCTTGATAAAGCTTTTCTTTCTGTTGAAAATCTTTGAGAAGGGCTTCGAATTTCTCGCTGAATTCGAGTTTATTCTTTTCGGTGAGCTGTACCAAGTCCTCACGCAGTTGAGCCAGTTTTTCATCCAACTCGCTTAGTTCTTCGCCAAACAAAATCTCTTTAATACGGTACAAACGTTGGTCATCATTTTCGGGCATGGGCATCGGTTTAATTTCTTTAGACAGGTAAAGATAGATAAAAATCCCCATTTTCACGGATTATCCAAATAAAAAAATATGCGTACTTTTGCAATCCCAAAAAATTCGCCCGTATCTTTAACTAATACACACATTTAAAACAACTAAACAACGAGAGAAAAAATAATGCATACAAATTATCATAAAATCTTAGGGATAAGAGATTTAACAAGCACAACCTTTGTACTGGAAATTGAACGAAAAGGGATGAAATTCGAACCGGGCCAGCACCTTCTTCTGGGAAAAGCCGGCGACATTCATCACCGCGAATATTCAATTTACAGCGGAGTAGAGGACCCGGCCCTGGAGGTATTGGTCAAAGAAATAGAAAATGGAGAGGTCTCAAAAAGTTTGAGACGGTTAAAACCCGGTGACGAAGTGGAGGTGCAAGGCCCGCTTGGATTTTTCACGCTGGAGCCCGAATATTTGCAAAATGGGAATCATCTTTTGTTTTTAGCCAGCGGCACCGGCATATCACCCTTTCACAGCATGGTTAAAAGTATTCCGTCGCTCGACTACAAAGTGTTGCACGGAATTCGCCAAATTGAAGAAGCCTATGAAAAAGACCACTACGATCCGGCACGGTATGTGGCCTGCACCAGTCGCGATAACCGGGGCGATTTTCAGGGACGGCTCACCGATTACATCAAACAAAATGAAATAGCCGCTCATACCCACTGTTTTTTATGTGGTAATTTTGAGATGATTCGTGATGCCATGAATTTGCTGGAGGAAAAAGGAGTTCCTCAAGACCATCTGCATGCCGAGGTTTATTTTTAATTAGAATCAGAAATCATGAAATATCATATTGTTCAGCTGGGATGCCAGATGAATATCTCCGACGGTGAAAGGGTACAAAGTGTCCTGGAAAAGATGGGATTTGAACCGACCGACCGGGAAGAAGAGGCCAATTTGTTGGGCATTATCGCCTGCTCGGTTCGACAAAAAGCCATCGACAAAGTCTATTCAAAAATCCAGCGCTGGAACAAATGGAAGAACAAAAAAAACCTGATCACCTTTGTTACGGGATGTGTTTTGCCGGCGGATCGCAAGAAATTTTTAAAAACTTTTGACCTGGTATTTCCCATGAGCGACCTTCCCGAACTGCCTCAAATGATTCATCAGTACGGCATCGTCACGCCGGCCGGGATGCAGTCTATGGACAAGGGGCTGGAAGATCTTCAAAAACCAAAACTGCAAACCCGCAACGAGGCAGCCTTTCGGCTGGACAAGGCCACCCTCCCGAACCAAAAAAAGGAAATCTTACATCCCGAAAAGGGCATTGAAAATTTTTGGCACATCACACCAAAATACGGCTCCGGCATTGAGGCCTACATCCCGATTCAAAATGGCTGTAATAAATTCTGCACCTACTGCGCCGTGCCTTACACCCGTGGACGTGAAGTTTCGCGGCCCTCTGCCGAAATTATGAAAGAGTTGAACGATTTGGTTGAAAAGGGCTTCAAATCGATTACCCTTTTGGGACAAAATGTCAATTCGTACGGATTGGATAAAAAGGGGGAAGAGGTCAGTTTTGCCCAACTTCTTCGCATGATAGGTGAATATGGAAACAAAACACCGAAAAAATTCTGGCTCTATTTTACCTCGCCCCATCCGCGCGATATGACCGATGAGGTGATTGAAGTGATTTCGCAATACGACTGCCTGGCCAAACAAATTCATCTACCCATCCAATCGGGCGATGATGAAGTATTGATTCGCATGAACCGCAAACACAATGTGGAGCAATACCGCCACATTGTCAAGACCATCCGCCGGCTCATTCCACAAGCTACCCTGTTTACCGATATTATTGTTGGTTTTACGGGTGAAACAGCTGCCCAATTGGAAAATACCCGGCGTGCCATCGAAGAATTCAAATACAACATGGCCTACATTGCCCAATATTCGCCCCGACCCGGAGCGGCCAGCTCGCGTTGGGAAGACGATATCCCGAAAGACGAGAAAAAACGACGGTATCACCTTCTCACCGAAGAGCTTATGAAGCACTCGCTGGCATACAATAAAAGCTTAGTGGGAAAAACCATGACTGTTTTGGTGCGTGGAAAAGATAGAAAAGAAGGTTATTTATCTGCCCTTACCGAAGGTAAAATCATTGTCCGGTTTGCCTCGGACAACACTGCTTTGATTGGGCAGTATGTCAGGGTAAAAATACAATCGGCGGCACCCTTTTCCACCGAAGGCGAATTGGTAGAACAAAGTGTGGCCACTCTTGTAAACGATTCGATTTCATGAAAAAAATAGCTTTTAAAACCTTAGGCTGTCGTTTGAACCTCTTTGAAACCGACGCGCTGGTTTCCGAATTCAGCAAAAAGAATTATCAGATAGTCGATTTTAACGAACAAGCCGATGTGTATGTGGTGAATACCTGCACGGTGACCAACCAAAGCGACCACAAGTCGAAACAGGTAATGAACCAGATGAAACGTTTACACCCCGAAGCATTAAAAATTGTCACCGGATGCATGGCTACCAATTATAAGGACCAGCTGGAGCAAAGCGGCAAAGTAGATTATGTGGTTGACAACGACCACAAAGCGGCCATTCCTTCGCTGGTAGAGGCCCATTTTAACGGTGAAATTCAATCGCCTGATGTTTTCGAAAAAGATGTTTTTGCTTATGATGCAGCCGATACCACCCTGCATACCCGCAGCCTGATAAAAATTCAGGACGGATGTAACAACTTTTGCACTTTTTGTATCATTCCCAAGGTAAGAGGAAGGGCCATCAGCCGGCCTGCCGAGGATATTTATCAAAACATCAAAGAGGTAGTGGCTTTTGGATATAAAGAGATTGTCCTTACCGGCGTAAACATCGGCCGTTACAAAGACCAAGATGTTGATTTCGAGAAACTCGTGGAACAAATTCTTGAGATTCCCGGTGATTTTCGCCTGCGTATTTCATCCATGGAACCCGATGGTTTTACCGACAGTTTTTTCCGGCTCTTTAAACATCCCAAACTAACCCCGCATCTTCACCTCTGTCTGCAAAGCGGTTCGGAAGAGATTTTATTAAAGATGCGTAGAATGTATACCGCCCAGTTGTTTGAAGAACTTTCGAATAAACTGCGAAGCCTCTATCCGGGATTTAACCTCACTACCGATTTAATTGTCGGATTTCCGGGCGAAACCGAAAAAGACTTCCAGGATAGCGTGGAGATGGCAAAACGCATACAATTCGGCCATATTCACACCTTTAAATATTCCGTTCGACGTGGGACTCGTGCCGAACGTATGCCTGACCAAATTCCCGAAAAAGAAAAAACAAGACGGTCAGAAATCATCCGCAAGCTGTCCGATGACATGAAACTCAATTATCGCCGCTCGTTTATCGGCAAAACCCAAACCGTGTTGGTGGAGCAATTTGACAACAACGGTTTTGCAACAGGATATGGCGAACACTATGTTCCGGTTTTGATTCAGCAAAAGGGATTAAAGAAAAATCACTTTTACACGGTAAAGCTGGAGGATATTGAAATGAATGAGGAACCCGTTTTAACCGGAAAGGTTATTTCATCTTCTTAACAATCGAACCGTTGCCGGGATAGACATTAAAAAACGGACTTTTTGAAAGAATAAAAGCATATAATAATCAAAAAAAAGAAGAAACACTTTTTTATATTAAAACTTTATTTAATTTTGCACGCCCAAAAGGAATTGTAAAATAACAACATTTAAGAATTATGGCTAATCATAAATCAGCGCTCAAAAGAATTAGACAAAACGAAACCAAAAGACTGCATAACCGTTATTATGCAAAGACCGTTCGTAATGCAATTAAGAAATTCAGGACGTTAACCGACAAAAAAGAAGCAGAAGAGCAAATGCCAAAATTGTATGCAATGATTGACAAGTTGGCCAAGCGAAACATTATTCACAAGAATAAAGCCGGTAACTTAAAATCGAAGGTTACTCATTTTGCCCAAAAATTGAGCTAAAATAAATTCTCAAAAAATAGAGGCCCGGACACAAAAATGTCCGGGCTTTTGTGTTTTACCCCTTTGGATTGGTTGATTCTGCCACTGCGGGCAGCACGTTTTATCAACCGTTCCATTTTACTTACCAGGATAAATTCTCCTTCAAACCCCTTGGAAACGCAGACAACAAATACCTATCAATGATTTGCATCACGCCAGGTCCTCAACGGGCATAAAACAGCGCACTTGTCCCGGCCTTCACCTCATCAGAAGGCTGTGCTCCCTTTTACCTCTTTTCAGCAACAATTTCCTTTTGCAAAGCATTACCAAATGCAAAAAAATGGTGTATTTTTGGACTTCAAAATTGACTTCATGGATAACTATATTGTTTCAGCACGAAAATATCGCCCCTCAACCTTTGCGCAGGTGGTGGGACAGGAATCAATTACCAACACACTAAAAAACGCCATTAAAACCGGGCATCTTGCTCAGGCCTTTTTGTTTACCGGCCCCCGCGGAGTGGGAAAAACCACCTGTGCCCGAATCATGGCTAAAACCATAAACTGCCTGAATCCCACTTCCGATGGCGAACCATGCAACGAATGCGAATCGTGTCGTGCCTTCAACGAAAATGCTTCATTTAACATCCACGAACTGGATGCCGCCTCCAACAACTCTGTTGACGACATCCGTGCTTTGGTTGACCAGGTTCGTATACCGCCGCAAGCAGGGAAATATAAAGTCTACATCATCGATGAGGTACATATGCTCTCGCAAGCGGCTTTTAATGCTTTTCTGAAAACCCTGGAAGAGCCACCCGCCTATGCGAAATTTATCCTGGCCACCACCGAAAAACACAAAATCATCCCGACCATTCTTTCGCGTTGTCAGATTTTTGATTTTAAACGGATTCGTGTGGCCGATATTGCCAGTCACTTATCGTATGTGGCGCAAAGCGAAGGCATTGCCGCAGAAGAAGAAGCGTTGCATATTATTGCTCAAAAGGTTGATGGCGCCTTACGTGACGCCCTTTCCACCTTTGACCAGATTGTCAGTTATAGCGGCAAAACCATCACCTATAAAAATGTGATTGAGAATTTGAACATCCTCGATTACGATTATTATTTCAGGGTAACTGATGCCTTGCTCAGTGCTGACGTAGCCAATTTACTTTTGATTTTAGATGAAATTTTACAAAACGGGTTCGACGGACAAGATTTTCTCGCCGGCCTGAATGAACATCTGAGAAACCTGCTGGTAGTAAAAAATGAAAAAACCGCCGATTTACTGCAAACCGGTGCCGCACTGAAACAACGGTATCAAAATCAAGCCCGGGCATGCTCCTCCGGCTTTCTATTTAAAGCCCTTGAAACCACCAATCAATACGATTTGAGCTATAAAAGCAGCAGCAATAAACGATTGCATGTTGAAATCGCTCTCACACAACTCAGCACCCTAAACCATGGCATGCCAACGGACAAAGCGCCGCAACAGGTTTCAGCAGTCACCGAAAAAACCACATCTTATCGAAATACTCCTACACCGAAAACCATAACAAAGGAGGAAACCGTTGCCCCCAAACCGGAAGCCAAACCGGAAGCCGTTAAGCCCACCACCGAAAAGGCGCAGCAACAGTCTACGGCCGAGCCACAGACACCGCCAAAAGAAACGGCCCCTCAAAATCCCGTCCAACCTACCCGAAAGGTACAACCGCCGGTATCTTCACGACCGGTAAAGAAAACCACCAACGGCAGAGGACGCACCATTCGGAATATTTCGATTAAAGACAGCCTGAAAGCACTGAAAGCCGAAAAATCGGAAACGGAAAACACAGACGAACCGGTGATTGACACCCCCTTTACCCAAGACCAACTCGAAAAAGTATGGCAAGGCTTTGTGGAAAGTTATAAAGAACGCTCTCCCAGTTTTGTCTTAACGCTTGCCAAAGGCCATCCGGTTTTAAAGGACAATTTTGTTATTGAGTATGAAGTACCGAACCTCATCGTAAAAGAAGACAAGTTGAATATATCGGTCTTGCTCAACCATTTAAAAACCGAACTCAACAACAATCAAATTGTATTAAATCCCAAAGTAACGGAACCGGGAGCCCGACATGAAGCCTATACCGACCGTGAACGCTTTGAACAGCTTTCGAAAACTTTTCCAAAAGTGAAAAAGCTTA
>CBETNY010000032.1:0-10141 GCA_965537275.1 uncultured bacterium
CCCATCCGGATTGGAAGCTTGTTTTTACGGAGCCAGACTTTGGGTCTCCCAATGGTTTTCATTAAGCTGGTAAACAAGCCGATGATGGAGTCTGTTGATGCCGCCTTGCCAAAATTCAAACCGGTGGGGCTTCAGGTGATATCCTCCCCATCTTTCCGGACAAAGTAAGGGTTTATCTCCATTCAACAATTCTTTTTGTCGTTGCCGCAACCGCTTCCAATGGGTAATGGGTTTGCTTTGGTGCGATACTATTGCACTGGCCCGGCTTTCGGGCGGACGGCTGTTGAAATAGGCTACCGATTGTGAGCGACTTGTTTTTTCTACAGTCCCTTCAATACGAATCTGGCGCTCTAGGACCGGCCAGAAAAACAAAAGCGATGCGTATGGGTTTTGGGCAAGGTCACTGGCTTTTTGACTGCCATAATCAGTATAAAAAGCAAACCCTTTTTGTTTGTTAAATGCTTTCAGTAGCACCACACGCGACGAGGGGCGGTTTTGCGAATCAACGGTGGAGAGTACCATGGCATTGGCTTCTGAAAGGGGGAATTGAATGGCCTTGGCTAACCATTTTTCAAACAATTCAAAAGGATTTTCCGGGGGTGGCTCTTCGTTTTGCCCTTGTGCACCAAAATCACGTCTTAAATCAGATAAATTCATTAAAGAAAGAATAGTTTATATTTTTAGACCTCTCGTGGACAATTTTGTTATTTTTGACAAAGGAACAAAATCTCTGTTAAAAACGCCCATGCAACTGAATTTAATTGTGAAAAAGGAATGCCGGCGACTTACCTGGCGCGGTTGGCTGCTCCTGCTGTTGGCTTTCTATTTTATTTATCGTCTATTTCTGGGTGATATATGCGACTATCTATCGGTGAATGAACCGATTGATGCAGAAACTTTGATTGTGGAAGGCTGGGTTGATGACCATGCCCTAAAGGATGCCATCGATTATTATCACGACCATCATTTTAAGCACCTTATTGTGACAGGCCAACCTGTTACACAATGGAAAAATTATGTTCGTTTTAAAAATACAGCCGATGCTGCCATTGCGGTTTTGCGCGATAATGGTTTTAATGACACGATTTTTAAGGCGGTTATCCCGCGTACTGTTTTTATCGACCGTACCTACAATACGGCAGTAGCCAGCCGGATAATCTTTGAGAAACATCCGGATTGGGAACACCGCTTCAATCTGTTTTCGGTAGGCGTGCATGCCCGACGCACCCGTCTGATGTTTAAGCGTGCTTTTCCTGATGATTTCAAAATCGGGATTCTTTCGGATGTTGACCCCACGTTCGATCCGAAACATTGGTGGAAAACCAGCAAGGGCTTTCGAAATGTAAGCAACGAATTTGTGGCCTTTTCTTATGTCTGGCTCTTTTTTCATCCGAACTATAATTTCTATCGTGAAAAACTGTTAGAGGGTTTTTATATCGATTCGATACAAAATCAACGTGCCTTGAAAGATGTGGAGGTTTCGGACTCGGCAAATAGTCCGTTGGAAAGGAAATTGCTGGCTCATTTTCAAGGGCTGAAATATTTTCCGGTATCAAAAAAATATCGCGTGAAAGCAAAGTTTGATGTGGATACTTCGTCGAATGTTTTCGAGATGGCAACCAATACAAAAAGAAAACCAAAATACAGGGTTTATGCCCGTCTTACTTTTCGGATAAACGATTCGCTGGCGCATTTAACAGCCTACCAAAACATGGCCTATATCCACGATTCGGTGTGGGGAAATCAATTGTTCGTGCCTTTCCGCGACAAAAGTTGCGGACGGGAGAGCTATGGAGCCGGAAGGTACATCGATTTGCCGATTCCTTTAGCCGGCGATTCTGTTTGGATTGATTTTAACAGCGCTTATAACCCATATTGTGCCTATGCCGATCGATGGTCGTGCCCTCTGGTTCCCCGTGAAAATTGGCTGAATTTGTATATTCGTGCCGGAGAAAAAAAATACAGAACCCACCATGACTAAATCAAACAAAGAAGCCGATAAGTTAAAGGTGTCGCTCTTGTATGTGGAGGACGATGGCTTATTGCGGAATGTTTATAAAAATATTTTGCGTGCCATTGTTGATGAAGTGTATGTGGCTTCTAACGGAGAAGAAGGGCTGGAGGCTTTTCAACAGTATCATCCCGATATCATCATGACCGATGTGCGTATGCCGGTGATTAATGGGTTGGATATGATCCGTAAAATAAGAAAAATGGATGCTGATGTACGCATCATCATTTTGTCGGCTTTTGGTGAATCGCGCTATTTTCTGAGTGCCATCGAACTAGGGGTTAAAGGTTATCTGTTGAAACCCGTCGATACCGATGTGCTTGTTAGTATGGTGAAGGAGCAGGCCAACGATATTTTACTGGATAAGAAGGTTAAGGAGGAAGAGGTTAAGCGTTGGTCGGCCGAAAAAGCCATGGCCAAAAGTGAAGCCATTTTGCAATCCGTAGCCTTTGGCTCGGCCATTTTCTTTCGTGAAGGCTTTCATGAATCATCGGTTTCCAGGGTGCTAAAACGGCTGGGCGAATCCACAGGTGCTTCCCGAGTCTATATTTTTCAAAATTTTAAAGAGGGGAGCAGGGCTTATACTTCACAAACCTTTGAATGGGTAAAAGAGGGCATAAAGGAGGAGATTGACAATCCCGAATTGATGCGAGTCTATTTTGATGATCCCGCCTTTAAGCGCTGGGTAAAGGTGATGGAAGAGGGAGGGAGTATTCATGGTTTGATTAAAAATTTTCCCGAAGGAGCCGAAAAGCAGCTTTTACTTGCCCAGGATATTCGTTCGATATTGGTGATGCCCATATTTGTTGAGGATTTTTGGTGGGGTTTTATCGGATTGGATGATTGCGAACAGGAACGGTTTTGGTCGGAAGGTGAACGTAAAGCTTTGGAAACCATGGCTAATAACCTGGGTGCTGCCATTTTTCGCCGCCAGGTGGAATCGGAAATTCTGAAGCTTAATGCTTCTTTGGAAAAAAGAGTACGCGAACGAACCAAAGCCCTTGAAAAGGAAATTGCCGAACGACGTCATACAGAAGTCCGGTTAAAAGAAAGCGAAGAAAAATATCGACTGATTTACGAAAATGCCAACAACGGCATTTTGCTGGTGATCGAAAACCGCATTGTGATGGTCAACCCAAAAGTGATTGATATTTTGTATTATAAACCCTCAAGTTTAATCGGTAGCAATTTCCGGGATTTTGTTTGCAAGGAGGATCAAGATGCTTTTGAAGCTTTTTTATCCAATCAGTTTCATTCGGACGCGGTCCATTCGATGGATGTGCGGGTGCGTGCAGCATCAGGCGAAATCAAATGGCTTGACGTAAAAACCAATGAAATAAACTGGGATAATTATCCGGCCTGTTTGATTTTTATCTCGGACATTTCGGCCCGCAAAAAAGCAGAAGACGAGCTGAACAGGTTAAATAGAGAGCTGGAAGAAAGAGTTGCTATGGAGGTGGATAAAGTAAAACAGCAACAACAACTCCTGGTGCAAAAATCGAAACTGGAATTTATTGGTGAACTGTCTGCCGGTCTGTCACACGAAATAAATCAACCTTTGGGAGGAATTTCAATGGGACTGGATAATATTTTGATGCGACTTGAAGATGAGGGAATTGATAAGCAGTATATCCGCGATAAGTTTAAACTCCTTTTTAAGGATATTGAACGAATCAATCAAATTATCCAGCATGTGCGAATCTTTTCGCGCGACCAGCAAATTACTTTTTCGGAAAAAGTGAATGTGTCTGAAGTTATTCAAAATGCTCTTTCCATGGTGCAGATGCAAATGAAGGACCATCAAATCGATTTGCAGCTTCATTTGCCTTTAAGCCCTGTTTTTATATTGGGAAATCCCTATCGCCTCGAACAGGTAATCTTAAACTTACTCTCAAATGCCCGTTTTGCGGTAGAGGAAAAAGAAAAACAGACTTCTGACGATGGTTATCAAAAAACCGTCGAAGTGCATTGTAAAGCGGATGACAAACATTGTGTTATTAAGGTGCGCGATAACGGAACCGGGATTCCGCGTAAATATGTTCAGAATATTTTTAATCCGTTTTTCACTACAAAAAATGAAGAAAAAGGTACAGGATTGGGACTTTCCATCTCTTATGGGATTGTGCGTGAACTGGGAGGGCGGATTAGTGTGGAAAGCAAAGAGGGAGTCTTTTCTGAATTTATGATCCGGTTGCCTTTGAAAAAATAATTAACCCTGAAAGATAAAATATTTTAAGAATGAATAAAAAACTGAACATATTAGTCGTTGACGATGAACAGCGTTTTCTGGATGAGTTGGAAGAGTTCTTAAAAGGGAAAGGGTTTAAGGTTTTTTCGGCCAATCATCCTGTAAAAGCCATGTCTATCATCGATGAAGAGGCGCTCGATATTGCGGTGCTGGATATTCGTTTGCCCGGAATGAGCGGGTTGGAATTGCTCGAGAAGATTAAAAACAGAAAACCAGATATTGAGGTAATTATGATTTCGGGCCATGGCGATATGAATTCGGTGATTGAGGCCATGCGAAAAGGGGCAACCGATTATTTTGCCAAACCTTTTCGATTGACTGATGTCTACAAAGCCATTGTCCGTACCCAGCGTTTTATTCAGTTGAGTCAGGAACTCAAAAGTGTAAAATCGAATGTGGATCTGCTTTCGAAACGGCTGCTCGAAAATATCGGGGTTCAACTAATTGGAAAAAGCCAATCTATGAAGACGCTGGTGAACATGATGGCCAAGGTCGCTTCAACACCCAATACCTCTGTTTTAATTTTGGGAGAGAGTGGAACAGGGAAAGAGTTAGTGGCGCATGGTATCCACTATTTGAGCAAGCGCAGCAACCATCTTTTTTATTCGGTGAACTGTTCGGCAGTACCTGAAAGTTTGTTTGAGAGTGAATTTTTTGGTCATAAGAAAGGTGCTTTTACGGGTGCGCTTACTGATAAGGAGGGTTGGTTTGAGATTGCCCATCAGGGAACGCTTTTTTTGGATGAAATTAGTGATATGCCCTTGAATCAGCAGGCCAAGCTTTTGCGTGTCCTGGAAGAGCGAAAAGTAAGCAAGGTGGGATCGCGGGTCACTAAAGAGGTGGATGTACGCGTCATTGCTGCCTCAAACCAGGACCTGGAAAAGTTGGCTGCGGATAATAAGTTCCGGCTCGATTTGTTTCATCGACTGAGCATCTTTGTCATAAAAATACCGCCTTTAAGAGAGCATAAAGAGGATATTCCCGATTTGGTGGATTATTATGTAAAACGGTACGCTTCACAAATGGGGAAACCGATGATGAAACTCAGTAAGGCTTCTTGCGAAAAGTTGAAGCAGTACGATTTTCCGGGGAATGTGCGTGAACTTAGAAACATTATTGAACGGGCAGTGATTCTGACAGATGGGAAGGAGGTGCAACCACAACATTTGCATCTATCTAAAAACCATGGTTTGGTGGTGGCAAATTCCGACAACCCCGAAGAGGATATGGGCGTTGAGAAACAGCCGGTTGATCCTGAAAATTTTGATTTGGAAGCCAACGAAAAGATGTTAATCAGCAAAGCATTGGAGCACTCGGGAAACAATAAGTCGAAAGCCGCTGCCTTGTTAAAAATCACCTGGCAGGCACTGGATCGCCGGATGAAAAAATACGGAATGGAATAGATTTTTTATCAAAAAGCAAAAAAAAAATCCTGACCAAAATTGATCAGGATTTTTTTGTCAGGTTTTGTCTATTTAACAGCATCCACAATGGCTTTAAAAGCTTCGGGATTGTTCATAGCCAAATCGGCGAGAACCTTACGGTTCAAATTAATATCTTTTGCATGGAGTTTTCCCATAAATTCTGAATAGGACATTCCATGTAAACGGGCCCCTGCATTGATTCTTTGAATCCACAAAGCCCTAAAATTACGTTTTTTGGTTCGTCTGTCACGGTAGGCATAGGATAAGCCTTTTTCGTATGCGTTTTTCGCAACCGTCCAAACATTTTTACGGCGACCAAATTGTCCTTTGGTCTCTTTCATTACCTTTTTTCTGCGTGCTCTTGACGCAACAGCATTAACTGATCTTGGCATTTTTTAAATTTTTTCCGTTATAGCGTTTCCGACTCAAACCGGAAATCTTTGAGGGCTATAACAAGTTAAACAATAATTAATTAAATTAAGCGCGAATCATGCGTCGAATGTTCTTTTCGTCCGCTTTGTCGATAATGGTCGAATACGTAAGGTTACGTTTCCGTTTGGTCGACTTTTTGGTCAAAATGTGACTTTTAAACGCATGCTTTCTTTTGATTTTACCGGTGCCCGTCAGCACAAACCTTTTTTTTGCACCGGATTTTGTTTTCATTTTTGGCATTGCTCAAAATGATTTTAATGAATAAATTTAGTTATAAGTACTCTGTTATTATTTCTTTGGTGCCACAATCATAATCATTCGTTTTCCTTCAAGTTTGGGTAATTGTTCCACCTTGGCATAATCTTCCAATTCCTGAGCAAAACGAAGTAAGATGTATTCGCCTTTGTCTTTATAAATAATCGACCTTCCTTTGAAGAACACATCGACTTTAATTTTTGCACCCTCTTCCAAAAACTTAATGGCGTGTTTCAACTTGAAATTAAAATCGTGCTCATCCGTGTTAGGGCCGAGCCTGATTTCTTTCACCACCACTTTGGCTGTTTTGGCTTTAATTTCTTTCTGTTTCTTTTTTTGTTCGTAAAGAAACTTTTTGTAATCCAATATTTTACACACCGGTGGATTTGCCTTAGGGGAAATCTCAACCAGGTCGAGCTCCAGTTCTTCTGCTTTACGCAGGGCATCCCGTAGTTGATAGATGCCTACTTCCACATTCTCACCCACCAGTCTGACGACAGGGGCAGTAATGCGCTCGTTTATCCGATGCAGATCCTCTTTTTTTACGTAACGGGGTCCGCGGCTTCTTCCTCTGTACTTAGCTATGGTTTTGTCCTCCTATGTTGATTAATAATTTAATGATTCGTTAATCTCAGTATTGACCTTTTCGGCAAAGCTTTCGATACTAAAGGTTCCTAAATCGCCTTCTCCATGTTTGCGCACCGACACACTGCCCGTGGCTTCTTCTTTTTCTCCTACAATAAGCATGTAAGGAACCTTTTTCATTTCTGCATCTCTGATTTTCCTACCCGTCTTCTCACTTCTGTCATCAATCAGGGCGCGAATTTCGTATTTTTTCAGCAAATGTAAAACATTTTCTGCGTATTTCTGATATTTTTCACTGATTGGCAGAATAATAGCCTGGTCGGGCGTTAGCCATAGCGGGAAATTACCGCCGCAATGTTCAATTAAAACTGCCACAAACCGCTCCATCGAACCAAAAGGAGCACGGTGAATCATGACCGGACGATGTTTTTCGTTGTCTGCACCAATGTAGGTCAAATCGAAACGTTCGGGGAGGTTGTAATCGACCTGAATGGTCCCCAGCTGCCATTTGCGACCAATGGCATCTCTAACCATAAAGTCCATTTTGGGCCCGTAAAATGCGGCTTCACCGTATTCGATAATGGCATTTAATCCCCGCTCTTCCGCCACTTCCTTAATCGCATTTTCTGCTTTTTCCCAATTCTCGTCGCTGCCGATGTATTTTTCAGGATGTTTTGGATCGCGTAGCGATATTTGAATAATGACATCATTAAAATCGAAAGCTTTGAAGATTTGCTGAACAATGTCGATTACTCCGTTAAATTCGCTTTTTATTTGGTCGGGCGTACAGAAAATATGGGCATCGTCCTGAGTAAATCCCCTTCCCCTCGTCAAACCATGCAGTTCGCCGCTTTGTTCGTAACGGTAAACCGTTCCAAACTCGGCATAGCGAATGGGCAGTTCCTTGTAAGAGTGAGGAGTTGCCTTGAAGATTTCGCAGTGGTGAGGGCAGTTCATGGGTTTTAAGAAAAACTCTTCACCCTCTACCGGGGTTTTAATGGGTTTAAACGATTCCTCGCCATACTTTTGGTAGTGTCCTGATGTTTTATACAGGTTGACATTTCCAATGTGCGGGGTGATGACGGGTTGGTACCCGGCATTGTTTTGTACCTTTTTCAGATATTGCTCCAGCCGTTCACGCAAGATGGCACCCTTGGGAAGCCACAATGGCAATCCAAGTCCGACATTTTGTGAAAAAGTAAAAAGTCCCAATTCTTTTCCTAAAACCCGGTGGTCGCGTTTTTTTGCTTCCTCTAGCCTGTTAAGGTATTCGGTCAGCTCCTTTTTCTTTGGAAAAGTGATGCCGTAGATACGGGTCAGCTGTTTGCGTTTTTCATCACCACGCCAGTAAGCACCGGCAATTTTTGTCAGTTTTACGGCCTTAATAAAGCCTGTATGCGGAATGTGTGGACCACGGCATAAATCGGTAAAATAACCACTTTGATAAAAGGTGATTTCACCATCTTCCAAATCCTGGATAAGTTCAAGCTTATATTCGTCTCCTTTTTTGGTAAAATACTCCAATGCTTCCGCTTTGGAAACCGCTTTACGCTGATAGGTTTGTTTCTCTTTGGCCAGTTCCAATATCTTTTTTTCAATTTTCGGAAAGTCTTTTTCCGAAATTTCATAATCCATGAAATCGATATCGTAGTAAAACCCATTTTCAATATCGGGCCCTATACCAAATTTAACACCCGGGTAGAGCAATTCGATGGCTTCAGCCATCAGGTGAGCCGATGAATGCCACATGGCCGCTTTACCTTCGGTGTCGTTCCATGTAAGTAATTTTAAATCAGCATCTTCAGTTAATGGAAGGGTGGCGTCAACCACCTTGCCATTGATTTTGGCTGCCAATACGTTACGGGCTAATCCTTCACTGATTTGACCGGCAAGGTCAAGTGCTGTGCTGCCCTTGGGAATCTGTTTGACGGAACCGTCTGGTAAAGTGATGTTTATCATGTTCAAAATTGCTTTTCCGAAAAATTGGGTGCAAAGGTACAAAGTTTATGTTAACCCCCAAGAAATTAGTGGGTTAATTTTATAAAAAAATCCGATTCAAATTGAAAGTGTGCATGGTAATGGACCTTTCGGATGTGGGATTCAGGTTTAAGAGTAGGTTGCCATTTTAGAAAAGCGGGCAATTACCAGCTGCCGCCGGCACCTCCTCCGCCAAAACTTCCGCCACCGAAACCTCCGAATCCGCCGTCGAAACCACTTCCGCCACCAAAGCCGCTTCCTCCCGAAAACCGGTCCCAGTTACCGGAGTGTGAACGACTTCCTCCGAGCATACTTCCCAGCATAAAAGCCGTCCAAAAAGAGGTGCCTTTTCCTACGCTGTACGACCGTGCGTTGCTGGCGCGAATCAACAGGTAAATGAGGAAAAAAATGATAAACGGAAAAAGGAAGCCCAGTGACGAGCCCTGATGGGATTTGTTGTAACCTTTTGCACTGATTTCGCCCGATGCCAGTTGTTCTAAAACCTGCACGGCAGCCTGTACACCTCCGTAATAATCTCCTTGTCTGAAATGGGGAATCATTTCGTTTTCAACGATTTTTTTTGCGGTGGCATCGGGGATGGCTCCTTCCAAACCATATCCCACTGCAATAAAAACCTGTCCGCGGCTGTTGCCATATTTGGGTTTTATGAGGATTACAATACCATTGTCGAATTTTTTTTGTCCCACTTGCCACTCATATCCCAATTGTGTCGCAAAATCAGCCACAGCCATCCCATTTAACGATTTAACCGTTACCACTACCATTTGGTTAGAGGTGGTGTCATGAAAATAACGCAATTGGTATTCAAGTTGATTAATTTGATCGGCATTGAACAAACCGGCAAAATCATTGACCAATCTGGGAGGGTTAGGCCGGGCCGGTATGTCCGAAGCAAAAATATGCAGGTTGATGAATAAGAACCCTGTTAGTAGTAGCGTGAAAAATCGGTAGTGTTTTCGTTTCATTGGTGATGAATATTTATTTAATGGATGATGGTTTTCGTTTTGATTAACCGGTAACCATTCCTATTGAAAAAAAAGAAGTGGTCGTTTACCTCCGGTTTTCTTTGCCATCTTTTTTATTTTTTTAACCGAACCGGCTTCATCGGTTTAGCGATTGCAATGTTTAATCAAAGCGGGTGAGGCTATTTTCCAAATGCAATATCATCCGGCAATTCGTTGATGTCGT
>CBETNY010000033.1:0-10048 GCA_965537275.1 uncultured bacterium
ATTTTTGTAGAATAATTCTAAATTAAACAATTCTCATTAAAAAATTTCAGGTAACCGAACCCAATAAACCGTTGAAAAAAAGAGGTTTTATGGAGATAATCCATAAGGAGAGAAAATCAGCGCACAAAAGCCTATGACAAAAATTGACTTTGACACAATTGCCAAACAATTTGAACAGATACAAGATCGAGCTTGTCGACAGATTGAGCAGGCCGACGGAAAGAGCACTTTTCAAAGCGACCGGTGGGAAAAAGAGATTGGCACCGGGACAACCCGTGTATTACAGGAAGGAAATAAAATTGAAAAAGCGGCCATCAATTTTTCAAAAATCAAGGGACAATTTACGGCTGACATGGCGAAGATGGCCGGAAAACAGGGGAAAAATTTTTCGGCAACAGGGGTTTCATCCATCATCCATCCCAGGCATCCCTTTTTACCCATTATTCATATGAATATCCGATACTTCGAATTGGATAACAACGAGTATTGGTATGGAGGCGGTATCGATTTAACGCCACACTACATCGACAAAAAACAGGCAGTCCACTTTCATCAGCAACTAAAAAACTTTTGTGATGGATACCATCCCGACTTTTACCCCCGTTTTAAGCAACAGGCTGATGAATATTTTTACCTACCCCATCGCCACGAGACCCGTGGAGTCGGAGGAATTTTTTTTGATCAGCTCAACACAAACTGCGGTTTAAGTGCCTCACGGCTGTTCGACTTTGTGAGGCAATTGGGAAACCTTTATCCCCGTTTGTATGCGATGATCTTAGAAAATGAACCCACAAAAGAGGCCACTCAACAAGAAAAGCAGTGGCAAGCTTTAAGGCGTGGCCGTTATGTGGAATTCAATTTGTTACACGACCGGGGAACAAAATTCGGTATTGCATCGGGGGGAAATACAGAATCAATTTTATTAAGCATGCCGCCCACAGCCCAATGGTTTTATAACTTTGCACCCGAACCCGGCAGTCCGGAGGCCCAAACCATGGCAATGCTAAAAAAAGGCTTGGATTGGATAAATATGGCATGAGCCAAACAGAAACTTTTTTCATCACAAACGATGAGAAATATTCATGGGAGAGAACAGCCATTCCAAAGGGAAAGAAAAATGATTAAATGGATAAAATGATTAAGAAAAAGAGAGCCGTTTTGTTGGTTAATGTAGGAACACCTGACAAGCCCACGGTACAGTCTGTCAGACGCTATCTTACACAATTTCTGAACGATGCACGTGTGATTGACTTGCCCTGGTTATTCAGGAAAATTTTGGTCAACCTCATCATCGTTCCTTTTAGGGCACCCAAATCAACCAAACTTTATCAGCAACTATGGACAGAGCAGGGTTCTCCGTTGCTGATTTACCTGAATCGGCTATGCGCAAAACTTCAGAATGTTTTGGGCGATCATTACAAAATTTACGGAGCCATGCGATACGGAAAGCCTTCGCTGAAAAATAAATTAGATGAAATCAATAAGCAAAATTTTGAAGAACTTATTGTTATTCCGTTATTTCCGCAATATGCTTCTTCCACTTCGGGTACAGTGATTGAATTTGTAAATAACGAAACAAAAAGATGGGGCATCAAACCAACAATCAGGTTTGTCAAACAGTTTTATGACCATCCGGCTTTCCTGAATGCTTTTGAACATCAAATAAGACAAGCGAACCCCAAAAACTTCGATCATGTTTTATTTTCTTTCCACGGGCTTCCCATTCGTCAGGTAAATAAGGTTCATCCCAAAATAAAAGCCGAAGCATGCAGTTGCACAGAGCAAATGCCTGCTCATGGAAAATATTGTTACAAAGCTACTTGCTACGAAACTGCCCGCTTATTAGCCAAAAGGCTCAATCTGGGAAAAGCGGATTATTCTGTGTCATTTCAATCACGGCTTTCAAAAAACTGGTTGCAACCTTTTACTGATGAGTATATCGGTCAACTACCCGCACAGGGCATAAAAAAACTTTTGGTTGTGGTTCCTGCTTTTGTGGCCGATTGTTTGGAATCGAACATCGAGATTGCCATCGAGGCCAGGCAAATTTTTATTGACTCCGGTGGCGAAGAATTTGTCATGGTCGAAAGTTTAAACGATTCTGACCTGTGGGTGAAAGGATTGGCCAGTTTAATCAATTCATCGGATACACTTTAGAAACAACTACACCATCCTCCGAGGACCTTTTTAAGCAATGGGCATAATGCTGGTGATACAGCGCATAGGCTGCCTCTATTCATTGACCAATCAGAAAAAACAAACAAAACCCCGCCAAGCAGGGTTTTGTTTGTTTGAGTCGTTACTGAATCCGCATAAAAAATGGCATCCGGGCTTGAACACCTGTCATGGCTTTCAGGGTTTTGATTTGGTCGAAATAGATTTTATAATCGCCCAATTCGGATTTAAGAATACGAGCCTGGGCCTTGCCACTTAACTCCTCCATCAATTGTTGAAAAAATTCTTTCCGTTTGGGATATTCGGTAATTCTGTAATTTTCGCCCACCTTACCTTGTTTAGCGGCATAGGTTATGGCACTTTGTAAACCGCCGATGGTATCGACTAAACCCAGTTTTAAGGCATCCTGACCGCTCCAAACCCGGCCGCGGGCAATGCTGTCGACATACGATTTGCGTAAATGGCGTGTCCGGGCTACCAACGAGGTGAAGTGATCGTAAATTCTGCTGATACCGGCATTTAATTTAGCCTTTTGCAAATCGTTCATGGGAGACATGACATCCACAAAATCGGCATTTTTGTTGGTCATCACTTTATCGAAAGTAATCCCCAGTTTTTTATTCATCAAACCTTGCAAATTGGGAATGATACCAAACACACCAATGGAACCGGTGATGGTGGTGGGTTGGGCAAACAATTTTTGTCCTTCGGTTGAAATCCAATAGCCGCCCGAGGCTGCCACATCACCCATGGAGACAATAAAAGGTTTGGCCTTTTTAGCCAATTCCACTTCCCGACGGATAATCTCGCTGGCTTGCGCATCACCACCGGGTGAATTGACACGCATCACAATAGCTTTCACGTGTTTATTGGTTCGTGCCTCACGAATGGCTTTTGCAAGGGTTGCCGAGCCAATGGCATGATCTTTCGATTTACCCTGACTGATTTCTCCCAACGCATAAATCACCGCTACACTGTTTCGGTTTACCTTTTTTTTCTCCTTTTTAACCGCTGGTTTTACTCCGGTATATTTTCCGAAATCTATGGAAGCCAATTTTTCATCTCCTTTAATTCCGGCCTCTTTTTTCAACGAATCAATCAGCTGATCGCGATAGAGCAACCCATCCACAAAATGATATTTCATGGCTTGTTTGGCGTCGGACAAAGCCAAATCATCCGCCAGACGGTTGAGTTGGCCAACGGGAACTTTTCGGGTTTCCGATAAATTTTCCAACATTTTCGCCCAAATCGAATTTAACAAATCCAGCGTTTGGCGCCGGTTGGCGGCACTCATTTTGTCATACATCAAAGGTTCGACAGCACTTTTAAATTTATTGTTCGGGCCTCGAATGATTTGCATTTTCACATCCAGTTTATCGAGCAGGTTCTTCAGAAACATCACCTGCGCATTCAACCCTTTAAACAGCACCAGGCCTTCCGGATTCAGATAAATTTTATCCGCCACGGTAGCCAGGTAATAGGCTTTTTGGTCGTAATTATTGGCATAGCTCACAATAAATTTTCCAGACTTTTTAAAATCAAGCAGTTTGTTTCTAATCTCTTCGGTAGTGGCAATGCCGGCCGGAATACTTTCCATATCAAGGAAAATTCCTGCCACGTTGGGGTCAGCAGCGGCTTTGTCGAGATTTTTCAAAATATCATTCAATCCAACCGGCTTGTTGGCTTTCATCGTACTAAAATCGAACGATTCAAACGGGTTTTGAGAAGTCCGGTCGAGAATGGGTGTTTTCCAACGAATGTGCAAAACAGTATGCGGTTTGATACTCGCCTGCTCTTTTTCAGTCATTTTCGCCAACGAGGCCATCATTCCGGCAAACACCACCATGATGAGAATTATGGTAAGCAAAGTGCCTGCAAATGAGGCAAACATAAATTTAAAAAATTGTTTCATCGTCTTAAGTTTAAGTGTTCCAATTTGTTTCTACAATATTAACAAAATTGTGTGTAAAAAAGAGTCGTCACTCACGTATTTTTTAACCATGAATGATTGATTTTTACCTTATGAAATTTTCAGGCCTTAATTTCAAATCGGTAAAGACATTTACCCTTCGGTTTTCGCTGGTTATACTTCTCCTGTTAATTGGTGGAAAAGGCATCTTATCGGAAGAGAACCACAGCCATTCGCCTAAAGAATTTCAATCGGTTTTTCAAACACAAAAATACCGGATTCATCTTTTGAATAAAGATTTTACCCTTTTTAGGCCTTTTGTTTACAAAAAGACCCTTCCCAAGTTAAGTCCTGTCCGGTCAATTAAATTGAGTTACTCTATCAACGGAAAGGGTCAGCTCGATACGCTTTCGCTGGCCAATTTTCTACTTCAAAACAATCCCAAAATCTCATCGGCTGAAGCCACTAAAATTGCACGGCTATACATTGAAGAGGCCAGTGCCGAAAATATAAATTACGACATTGCATTTAGTCAGATGTGTCTCGAAACAGGCTTTTTGCGCTACGATGGGCAAGTGCATCCCAGGCAAAATAATTTTTGCGGATTGGGTGTGGTAGGCAATGGTTCCATAGGATTGAGTTTTCCCACCGAACGCATGGGCATCCGGGCGCACATTCAACATTTAAAAGCGTACACCTCCACCGCATCACTCCATCACAAAATAGTGGACAGTCGTTTTCGTTTTGTAAAACGGGGAAGCATAAAGAGCATTGATGACCTTACCGGAAAATGGGCATCCGACAGGCACTATGGAAAAAAGATTCGTTCGCTGCTCAAACGCCTTTACGCCGCAAAAGCAAAAAAGAATAGCTAATCCCTGTCCATTGAAGGTTTTCGTTGAATGCATAAGGCAACCCAAAAAGAGGCAATAAATTCCATTATCTTCGTAGTCACAAAACGACACCTGTCATGAAAAAATATTTCATCCTGTTTTTTTGGTTCATCCTGGCTCAACAACTGAGTGCTCAATCCCCAACAGGACAATCGTTGGGTAATTTTGTCAGTAGCCGGCAAACCGCTAACCGGCTATTGATTACCACGACGCATGCACAGCTATCCATCACCGTATTCTCGCCCACCATCATCAAGATATCGGTGGCAGACAAAAGCATCGAATCAAGGAAATCGTATGCCGTGATTGCCAAACCGGTTAAAACATCTTTTTCGATGAGCCAAACCCGGCAACAATTAACGCTCAAAACCGATTCGCTTACCTTGGAAATTGACAAAAAGCCACTGCGTCTCCGGTTTAGAACCTTGGACAATCAAATCATCAATCAAGACGACCCCATGGGAACCTGGTGGATGAATGGAAAAATATTCTGCTTTAAGCAACTTTTCTCTGATGAAATTTTCCTGGGATTGGGTGAAAAAACCGGACACCTGAACCGGCGGGGAGAAGCCTATACCCACTGGAATACCGACAATCCACATTACCAGAACTGGGATGACCCTTTGTATTCGACCCTTCCTTTTTATATGGGTGTTCATCACCGGCTCCCCTACGGGATTTTTGTTGACAACACCAGTCGTACCACTTTTAACTTCGGAGCAGGCAACAACCGATTCAGCTATTTTTCAGCAGAAGACAACCAGCTGGATTACTATTTTATTTTTCATCATCACATAAAAGATATCCTGACCGATTATACCTTTTTAACAGGGAGAATGAAAATGCCGCCCTTATGGGGAACAGGGTTTCAACAATGCAGATGGAGTTATACCCCGGAATCGGAAGTCATGGAGATTGCGCAACAATTTCGCGACAAGCAAATCCCATTGGATGTGCTGTACCTCGATATTGATTACATGAACCATTACAAAGTGTTCACCTGGAATCCGGTCACTTTTGCACATTCGGGTCAAATGATTGCAAAACTCGGAAAAATGGGGATTCATACCGCTGTAATTATCGATCCGGGTATTAAGGTTGAAAAGGGATATTCCGTTTTTGATGAAGGGGTGAAAAAGAATTGCTTTATCCGTTATCCGGATGGCCGCCTTTACACCGGACAAGTTTGGCCCGGATGGTGTAATTTTCCCGATTTTACGCGCGAAAAAACCCGGCAATGGTGGGGAGAACAATTTAAGGTTCTTGTGGATTCAGGAGTTACCGGATTTTGGAACGACATGAATGAAATTGCCACCTGGGGCAAAGAAGTGCCTCCGGTGGTTCAGTTAAACTGGGAGGGCAAAGGGCAGTCGTACCTGAAAGGAAAAAATGTGTACGGCATGCAAATGGCCAGGGCCACCTACGAAGGCACACGGAAGTTAATGCAGAACAAAAGACCCTTGGTTTTAACCCGGTCGGGATACGCAGGCTTACAGCGCTACACGGCAATCTGGACCGGCGACAACCAGGCTACTGACGAACACATGCTTCTTGGCATCAGACTTTTAAACAGCTTTGGATTAACCGGAGTCCCTTTTGCAGGATACGATGCCGGCGGATTTGGAGGCGATGCCACTCCTAAATTGTATGCCCGATGGATTAGCCTGGGTGCCTTTTCGCCCTTTTTCAGAGCCCATTCGGCCATCAACACACGCCGGTCAGAACCCTGGTCGTATGGCGAAACTACCGAAGCCATCGCCAAACGCTTCATCAATTTACGTTATCATTTACTCCCTTATCTATACGCTGCTTTTCATGAAGCTTCGCAAACCGGCATGCCTGTGCAACGAAGCCTAAGCATCAACTACACTTTCGACCCCCATATCTATCAACCTGCTTACGAAAATGAATATTTGTTCGGCCCTTCGTTGTTGGTGATTCCCGCAACAAGCCAACAAAACATGGTGAAAGCCTATTTACCCGAAGGCAATTGGTATTCATTTTATAATGACCGTCTGCTAAAAGGTCATCAAGCCATTCTTACAGAAAGTCCATTGGACAAATTACCCCTGTTTGTCAAAGCCGGAGCCATCATTCCGGTGCAGAAACAAGTGCTCAACACCCAACAAAGTACCGGAGACACGCTCGAAATTCATCTATACAAAGGAAATTCGAGCAATCGTTTTGTCTACTACGAAGACGACGGGACAACCTACAATTATGAACATGGCGCCTATTATCAACGCACCATTACCTATAACGGCAAGCAATCCAATGTAAAATTCGGGGCCGTGCGTGGATCGTTTCATTCAAAATTTAGTACCATCCGTTTGGTATTTCATGGTTTCTCACCTAAAGTACGGAGTAGCATTACGCATCGCCAAACAAAGGCAACCAAAATGAAAACACCGAAACTTTATTTACGAAATTATCAAAACGGAAAAGTTTTCAGTGTAACTTTGCCTTTCGATGAAAAACCATTTGAGGTAGCGTGGCACTAACCGGCCAATTTGCTTTTAAATGAACCGTAGAAACAACCATCATCAATACATAAAACATGAAAAACAAAATTTTTTCTCTACTTTCGCCCGCTTTAATTTTAATGATTTTGCTGGCATTGACCTCATCGTGTCAAACAAATAAAAAGAACAACACCATGAATCAAACCGATAAAAACATTGAAAAACCAGCTTTCTGGGCCAACAATGCTAATATTTACGAAGTTAATATACGGCAGTATACACCGGAAGGTACGTTTAACGCTTTTAGAAAACACCTGCCAAGGTTGGAAAAGATGGGCGTCAAAATTCTATGGCTTATGCCCATCAACCCCATTGGCGAAAAAAACCGGAAAGGAAGTCTGGGTAGTTATTATGCCGTAAAAGATTATGAACGGGTGAATCCTGAATTTGGCACGCTGGATGACCTTCGGTCATTGATAAAAGAAGCCCATCAGCGGGGCATGCACGTCCTGATTGATTGGGTTGCCAACCATACTGCATGGGACAATCCCTGGGCAGCCAATCACCCCGACTGGTACGAAAAAGACGACCAGGGAAATTTTAAATCGCCTTTTGACTGGACCGATGTAATCCAGTTAAATTATAAAAACCCTGCCTTACGGGAAGCCATGATCAATGCCATGAAATATTGGGTTGTGAATGCTGATATTGACGGTTTCCGTTGTGATGTAGCCGGAATGGTTCCGGTTGATTTTTGGGAAGAGGCCCGTCAACAATTGGATGCGGTAAAACCCGTATTCATGCTTGCCGAAGATGAGGATAATACGGCCTTGGTGCAGAAAGCATTTGATATGAATTACACCTGGAAAATGCTTCACCTGATGAATGACATTGCCGCAGGCAAAAAGCAAGCCTCCGACATATGGCCATACTTCGACTGGAACAACCAAACCTTTCCGGCAAATAAATTCCGCATGTACTTCACCAGCAACCACGACGAAAATTCATGGAACGGTACCGCTCTCGAGCGATTGGGAGATGCCTTTAAAGCCTTTACCGTATTTGATTATACGGTTCCCGGAATGCCCCTCACCTATTGCGGCCAGGAAGCCGGCAACACCAAACGGTTACGATTTTTTGAAAAAGACACCATCAACTGGCAACAACTTCCCTTCGAAAGTTTATATACCCGGCTGAATGAGTTAAAAAGTCAAAATAAATCTTTGTGGAGCGGAAGCCAGGCTACCCCATTGGTTCCCTTATCAAAAGGAAAATCCAACCAAATCATGGCCTTTTATCGTAAGGCAGAAGGACAACAAGTGGTGGTCATTTTAAACCTGTGCAAAACTCCTCAAACCTATAAACTGGAATCGGATGCCGTAAAGGGAGCTTACGAACTTTTCTTTACCCACGAAAAAATCAACATCGAAACCAATTGGGTTTTTCATTTAAAACCCTGGGATGCTATCATTCTGACAAAACAGTAAGATTGATTAAAAAGTGTTCGCTAAGAAAATTTAATGTATCTTCGTAGGGTAAAATGAAGTATGAAAAAGCAAGTAACGATAAAAGACATTGCCGAAAAACTGGGTTTATCGGTTTCAACAGTATCAAGAGCACTAAAAGACCATCCTGATATTAGCTTAAAAACCCGTCAGGCAGTAAAAGAACTGGCTCAATTGTTGGGTTACAAACCCAATCGGATTGCGCTGAATTTAAAAAACAGCAAAACCAACACCCTTGGCTTGTTGGTTCCCGAAACACAACACTATTTCTTCTCCACCATTATCAATGGGATTGAAGAAGTAGCATACGAAAACAATTACAATGTGATGGTCTTTCAGTCCAACGAATCGTACATGCGTGAGGTATTAAATACCCAGGCTTTACTGTCGAATCGTGTGGATGGCGTATTGGCATCCTTTGCCAAAGAGACCCATGATTTTTCTCATTTTCAACAAATTATTGACAACGAAATTCCGCTGGTTTTTTACGACAGAATTAACAAGAGCCTGCATGCCGACACGGTATGTGTAGATGACTACCATGGTGCTTTTCAGGCAGTGAGTCATCTGCTTGAAAAGGGATGCCGTCGCATCGCCATTTATTCGGCACCGCAACATTTACTTCTTGGTCAAAACCGGCTGAAAGGGTATAAAGATGCCCTTGAAAAATATGGCATCGCCTATTCACCCGACCTGGTCTATTCGTGCGACACCTACCAGGATTCCATTAAAATTTCACGTAGCATCTTAAAGAAAAAAGATCGTCCCGACGGGATTTTTACGGTAAACGACATGACCGCCCTGGGAACAATGAAAACCGCACGACAACTAAAAATAAACATTCCCGAAGAATTAAAAATTGTGGGATTTGAAAACAGTATTAGTTCATCAATTTGCGATCCGGAGTTAACTACCGTCGATCAGTTTGGATTTGAAATGGGCAAAGCCGCCACCAAGATTTTATTGAAACGAATTAAGGATGATGTTTTCGATTATACTCCCGAACATATCTTAATTAAAACCCACCTTATCGAACGCGGAACCAGTTAAGGATCTGCGTAAATTTGGAAATAGCCTCAGTTAAATTTCACAGTTTGGCTGAGG
>CBETNY010000034.1:0-9973 GCA_965537275.1 uncultured bacterium
TTCTATTCTGTTAAGAGATGGGGTTCTGTTTTCCTTTACCGGCTATTTCCCAAAGTTTCACCAGCAGTGATGAAAGCAACATCAACCCCAAAAACCACAATACCAATTCAGGATAATCCATGGTTTTTTGCATACTTTGCAAAAGGTTACCGGCCAACACCATAAACATAACATAGAAAACCGTTACATTCTTTCCAAGGTATTCAAGGTATTGAGTAACCGGATTATTCACCCGGTTCACAATGGCCCTGGCCAGCAAAAGCCACCAAAAGACGAAGTTCACACAAAAAAGGAAAAACAAAATACCATGATGGAAAAAGAAAATGGGTTTTATGGAAACGTTAAAGCCAAAGGGCAAGGTTAGCAGAAGCAACAAACCGGAAAGCACAAGCAGCACTATTTTTACCGTATGGTTGTGTTTAAAAGCGTCGGCTACAAAAAACTGTTTAAACAGATAAAAAGCATAGCCGGCCAATACGTAAGCAAACCAGGGGATAAACGGGAAAAGTGCATGGGGATACTTTCCGTAGATAAAGGGAGCCAAATGAGAGGTAGGAAAGGTTTTTTCAACCGGAGGCACAATGTATTGCAACAGCAGAAAAAGGATAATCAAAGCCAGATAAGCCAGAACATGTCCTTTTAACACCTTGATGAGCAGCGCCATCACCACGGCACTGGCACCGGCAAGAATCAAAATATCGGTTCCCAAAATTAAATCCCATGGATTCTGATTTGAAAGACCTTGAAAAATATGCCACAGTAGCACTGCATTTCTGAGAATATTTAACAAAAAGCCCAGGGCAATCAGGCTAAATCCCCGTACCATCATCGCGCGCAACGATTTTTTACCCACCGCCAGATAATATCCCATCACCGTCAAAAATACCGGAGCCGCCGGGGCCCCGCCCAAAAACATGGAAATTTTACCGGCCAAACCGGTAAAAATTTCAGGTTTTGCAAAATATTCCACCAGCACAAACTGTACCATGGCTACCAGTGCAACTCCTTTGATAAAATCGGATGTCCTGCTCCTCTTTACTTCCATCTATTCTTTTTTTTGATAAAGATATGAATGATTTTTTTAACTCGTCAAATCACTTTTTTTATCCTGTGTTGTGCAGGGGTTTGTCAATCAAGCAAACCCGTTATTTTTTCGGCACCAGTGATAAGGTTTGTCCGTTTTTCAACTCACTTCTGCGGGTGATTTGGGTGCGGTATTTCCCTTGCACAAACATTTGGGCCTGGTCTTTGTAATGGTCGCTCAGCACATTTCCACTTTGTCCGGTAGGAATCACCGAAAGGGCATGGTCGGGATCACCAAAATCAATCAGGAAACGCAGAGCAGGGCCAGAGATAACCGGATATATCCCCTTTTCGTTGTACACAAACCCTTCTTTATCGACCACTTCATTGCTACCCCGCATGGGGAAAGGGCCCACATTAAAATATTGATCGAAGGGTTTTTTGCGGCCAATGGGATGTACATGCACCAATTGATGCACATGACCCCATTTCCATTTTGCCTGATTGGCACCCAGCTGGTCATTCAACGCCACCGCCGTTTCGGCAAACGACCGTTTAAAGATATCAGTGCGGGTTTCCACGGTTTTGGTCTTCACATTATCCCACCAGGGTGATTTTTCGTTTTCGAGAAGGGACTCAATCCCCCCTTTTAGCAGGTAAGTACCCACAAATTTATGAAAGTCGGCTTCCCCGATTTCATCCATTAAGGCATCCCGCAAAACAAAATAAAGCCATTGGGTATAAATGACCGCTCCGGTACTGGCGGTGTCATAGTCTCCATCCCAATTGGCAAGCGACTGAAGCATGTTGTCATTGCCGGTTTTTTGCCCTAACGTGTTCAACAATAGCTTAACCAGTTTGACATCACGGTTCGAATGGGTGTCGAGTTGGATTTTTTTCATGCTTTCCAAATCCCACTTTGCCTTGGAATGCAGCAACTCCAATACACGACCCGAACGATAGCCGGGCGAATAATAACCGGCATATTGCACCCCATCGATAGCCGGTGGGGCATTGTTAGAGGTATTCAGGATTCCTTCGGGCGGATTGACCCACTGTGGATTTTTTGAAAAGGGATAAAATCCCAAAACATCATCTTTACCCGTCGATCCGTCCAGCACCAACCGCGGATTAACATGGGCAGGCCTGCGTGGAATTTTTCCGGTAGCCCAAAGTGCAATGTTCCCTGCATTATCGCCGTACACCACATTTAATCCAACCACATCAATCAGTGGCATGGCCGCTTTAAAATGTTCCATATCGGAAGCATTACTAATTAAATACAATGCCTCTAAAGCGGTGGTATTAAAATGCAGAGGCGCCCACCACAAACTCACCGGACGATCATCCTGATCCAGAATATTTTCGTAAACATCATTGAGTATCGGACCGTGTTGGGTGTAATGAATATCAAAAGGAACATCCTTGTCACCTTTCACCTTAATGGTTTGGTGTACGGTTTCCATCTCCTGCCAGTGATCGGTATTCCAAACCTGAAGCGGGTTGTCAGGGTTTTGCTTTTCAGCATATAAATCCATGTTATCAAATGGAAAGATGGTTAAACCCCAGGCATAATGGTTGTTGTGACCAACCAAAGCAAAAGGAACGCCGGCCAGATAATAACCATACAAATTAAATCCGGGATACTGAAGATAGGCTTCGTACCACACGGAGGGCTGAGAATACTTAATGTGGGTATCGTTGGCCAACATCACCTTCCCCGATTTTGTATGCTCCGGACTCACCACCCAGTTGTTCGACCCTTCCCAAATGGGCATGGGAACCAAATCCTGCAAGCGATTTACCTGCTTCATCAATCCTGCCAACAAATCTCCTTCATGTTTCCCCGAGATAAGTTTTGCATTGGAGAGCGAATCGATGGCAAAATCTTTCAGGTATTGATCTCCGGTCTTTTTCAGGATACGACTCATCAAAGGGTCGTCGGTTAATGCGGAGGTAAATCCCAACGACATATATCCGATGGTAGAGAAAACATCTTTTATGGTAAACAGTTCGGGTTTAAAATTAAGCAGGGTAAACTCAATCGGCAACGATCCTTCTTTGATAAAGCTGTTTATTCCATCGAGATAGGCTTGTGCCTCTTCTCTGACAGGTGCGTCGGCATTTTGAAGAAACGCTTTGGCACTGCTTTCAGCCAGTTTGTTGCTGATGGAAAGCGTGCGCATATATTTGTCTGTTTTTAACATACTTGGGCCCAACAGTTCAGACAGGCGGCCTTCCACCACACGCCGAATCATCACCATTTGAAAAAGGCGGTCCTGCGCATGGGCATAACCCAGGGCAAAATAAGCATCATGGGCATTTTGAGCATAAATGTGCGGAACTCCGTAGGCATCGTAAACCACATCGGCGGGTTTTTGAATACCGCTAAGGGTTACTTTACCCGAGTAGTCGGGGGCTTTACTTTGCATCCAGAAGTAAACGGCTGCAATAACAATCAGCACAATAGTAAAAATAATAAACAAAACCCTTTTTAGTGTTTTCATGACAGTACAATTATTTTAATAAGAACAATTTTTAGCTATTCAAATTTAGATGAATTTTTGTAAAAGTCTGTCAGAATATGATATTTTTTCGTTTTTTATTACAAAATCAGTCAATTTTCACCAATCGCGCGGTCTGTCAAACACTAAAACAAGAAGAAAGCAGCCGACACATGGAGTTTTGTTACTTTTGTAGGACTTTATAATTGAAAAAGATGATCTCATTTATTCTCAACAATCAACGAATCGATACTGATTTACCTCCCGGCAAGGTATTACTCGATTTTATACGATACGAAATGCATTTAATGGGCACCAAATCCGGATGTCGCGAAGGCGATTGTGGTGCGTGCACAGTTCTTGAGGGCCGGCTCGAAGAGGGCGAAGTCCGTTACAAAAGTATTGTTTCGTGTCTAACACCCCTGGGCAATGTACATGGCAAGCATATTGTCACCATCGAAGGACTGCAAAAAGACCAGCTCTCGCCGGTACAGCAAACCCTGGTAAACAACGCTGCCACCCAATGTGGTTTTTGTACGCCGGGTTTTGTGATGTCGCTTACGGCGCATTGTCTGGCTCCCGAAGCATCCGACAAAGAGAAAACCATCGCTGCCATCAGTGGCAATATTTGTCGTTGCACAGGTTATAAATCCATCGAACATGCGGCCGAAGATTTATCGGCCATCCTGGCAAAAAAAGACAGGGATAACTCACTAAGCTGGCTCATTGAACAGGCTTTCCTTCCCGAATATTTCAACAGCATTGCTGCACGACTCAAAGAAATAAAAACCATCCCAAACAAATCTTCGGAAGGCATTCCCGTTGGAGGAGGCACCGATTTGTACGTACAAAAAGCAGCTGATTTACACGATGCACCAATACAATTCATGACGATTCGGGAAAAGCATTCTTCAATTGAATTCACGAATCAAACTTGTGTGATGGATGCAACAGTAACCCCATCGCAAATGATGCAAAACGAGCAGCTACAACACCATTTTCCTCATTTAAAGGAACATTTTAAGCTCATCTCTTCTGAACCTATTCGAAACATGGGAACCCTCGCCGGAAACATCATCAACGCTTCGCCCATTGCCGATTTGGTAATTTTCTTTTTGGCTTTGGATGCCCAACTGAAGCTAAAACGCCAGGGTAAGTTCCGTAAAATTGCATTACGCGAATTTTACACCGGATATAAAAAAACCCGATTGGAAAAGGGAGAAATTATCGATAAAATTGAGTTTACGCTCCCCACAGAACATACGGGCTTTAATTTTGAGAAAGTCAGCAAACGGCAACACCTCGACATTGCCAGTGTAAATTCGGCCCTGCAGATTCAAACGGAAGGGGCTACCATTGTGGAGGCACACCTTTCTGCCGGCGGGGTTTTCGCATTTCCGTTTTATGCACAAAAAACCGTTGATTTCCTTTGCGGGAAAACCATTAGCAACCAAACATTGCTTGAGGCGGCTCAGGTTTTGCAAAAGGAAATTGCACCCATCAGTGATATTCGCGGAAGCAAGGCTTATAAAAGCCTGCTGCTGCGTCAGCTCTTTTTTGCTCATTTTATCACCTTATTTCCCGATAGGATTTCCATCGATTCATTACTTGAAAAAATTGCTTCCTGATGAAAAATATAGATTCCAGAGGACATGTTACCGGTCAATCCATCTATTTGGATGACATCCCCGTTAGAGAAAACACCTTGCATGCTGCCGTATTCGATGCGACCATTGCACACGGAAGAATTATTGAACTTGATTTAACGGAAGCTGAAAGTTATCCGGGCGTACGGAGGGTTTATACCTATCTGGATATTCCCGGTGAAAATCAAATTGGTGGAATTATTCCCGATGAAACGCTGTTTGCCGAAGAAGAAGTCCATTTTCAGGGACAACCCATTGCATTGGTGGTGGCTGACAATCCACGCATTGCGCTGGAGGCCCGTCAGTTGATTCGGGTGAAATACGAAGCTTTAGAACCGGTAACCGACCCGCGTGAGGCTGCTGAAAAAGGTCTGTTTTTGCTGCCTCCACGCACCTTTGCCGCAGGTGATCCCGACTCGAACTGGGAAAAATGTAAATACGTTTTCAGTGGCCGCGTCGACCAGGGGGGACAGGAACATTTGTACATCGAAACACAAGGGGCGTATTGTTATCCCATGGAGAATGGAAACATCATGGTACATTCGTCAACCCAAAGTCCTACCGCCGTTCAACGCACCATTGCAAAAGTTTTGGACGTTCCTATGCACGAAATTCAAGTGGATGTGGTGCGTCTGGGAGGCGCTTTCGGGGGAAAAGAAGACCAGGCCACCGGATGGGCGGTCATGGCCAGTCTGGCCAGTAAAGACCTGGGAAAACCGGTCAAGTTGAGCCTGTCGCGGCACGACGACCTGCGCATGACCGGAAAAAGACATCCCTACTCTTCAGATTTCAAAATCGGACTTTCCGACGACTTAAAGATTCTGGCCTACGAAGTCAGCTATTTCCAAAATGGTGGAGCGGCCAACGATTTAAGTCCCGCCATTGCCGAACGAACACTCTTTCATACGACCAATTCATATTTTATCCCCAATGTGCGGGCTACACTATACAGCTGCAAGACCAACTTACCCCCCAACACTGCCTTTCGGGGATTTGGTGGCCCACAGGGAATGTTTGTCATCGAATCGGCCATTGCCAAAGCAGCCATCGAGCTGAACATTCCTGCACACACCATTCAGGAGAAAAACCTCTTAAAAGAAAAAGATGTCTTTTATTATGGTCAGGTAGCTGAGCAGGTGAACATCCGGAAAGCCTGGAAAACCGTACACACGTCGTACCACATCGACCAAAAGCAAAAAGAGATTGAGCAGTTTAATGAAACCCATTCACAATTTAAAAAGGGAATGGCGTTCATGCCCATCACTTTCGGGATTTCCTTTACCAAAACCCCCATGAACCAGGCAAGGGCATTGGTGCACATATACCAGGATGGAAGCGTGGGAGTAAGCACCGGCGCCATTGAAATGGGACAAGGGGTCAACACGAAAATGGTGCAGGTAGCCGCCCGGACTTTTTCCATCGACCCGCTCAGGATTAAACTTGAATCAACCAACACAACACGTGTAGCCAACACCTCTCCTACTGCAGCCAGTACCGGCGCCGACCTCAACGGAAAGGCGTTGCAAATTGCCTGTAAACGGCTTCTGTTACGGTTGCGCAAAACAGCTGCCAACATGCTGAAGGCCCGGGTTCGGGATGTTGTTATCAGCAATGAAAAAGTGTTTCTAAAAAACCGTGAAACCAAAATCGATTGGGAAAAATTGGTGGAAACCGCCTTTTTAAACCGCGTAAATCTGACGGAAAACGGACATTATGCCACGCCCATCATCCACTTTGATGCCGGCAAAGGCAAGGGCCATCCCTTTGCTTACCATGTCTATGGCGTGGCCGCCCTGGTGGTAAAAGTTGATGTGGTTCGCGGAATTTACGAAACGGAAGAGGTTGACATTATTCATGACTTTGGAAAAAGCATGAACCCCATTATCGACACTGGTCAAGTGGAAGGCGCTGTTGTACAAGGTATTGGATATACCACCATGGAAGAGTTGGCTTACGACCGTGAAGGGCGCTTGCTGTCGAACAGCCTGTCAACTTACAAAGTCCCCGACATCTATTCGATTCCCAAAGTGTTAAAGGTAAAACCACTGAAAGCCAGTGGTCATAAACTTGCCATCCTCAAATCGAAAGCAGTGGGTGAACCCCCGCTGATGTATGGGCTGGGTATCTATTTTGCCATACAAAACGCCATCAGGGCTTTCAATCCGCAATTTAAATCATTTGACGCCCCCATAACACCCGAAAAAGTCTTGATGGGATTGTACGGAAAGCAGACCTGACCAGTGCCTCACCCGGAAGAACGGTCGGAAAAAACCGTCATCTTATCGTGGTGATACGACCAAATCATCAACCCGATGGCAATCAGGGCCGAAAAAATGGCAATGCCAAAGGTGAGCGTAAAACCCAATTCCTGATAAAAAAAGACGCCAAGAAGAGGGGCAAAAATGGCACGCACTCCGGTTAACGAAAGATGCAGCGACTGGTACGTTCCGGCTTCTTCGGCTTTACAAAAATAGGCCGAGCCAATGTTCCACAGCAAAACCATGGTGGCGGCAAAAATGCCATAAAACAGAATATAAAACAGCAAACTGTAGTAAATGGTCATCCCCCACATGTTAAAATGGCCACCGAAAAAGCTGGTTATCAAAACCGAAAAGATAAATAACGCCACCGACGAAAAGGTGATGGCCGCAAATTTACGCGGATCAATTTTTCCGAGCAGCTTACCAAAAAAAGGCAAAAGCAAGATGGCTAAAATATTGTAGGCATTGCGATAAAAAGCCACCGAAGCATAATTCAGGTTCAGGGCATTGTAAAAGTACAAGGTGATAACCGTAACCGAAATCATAAAGGCAAACCCATAAAACATGAAACCAATTTCAAAATGACGGTAAGCCACATTTTCAACCAGTATCCCGCTCATCTCTTTCAACGATTTTTTCACCTGCTCAAATACACCGGTTTTTTCGGGCCTGCGTCCCTCTTTTGGAAAAGGAATTTCAGTAAGAACATACAACGAAACCACGCCCAACACAGCCACCACAGGAAAAACATACACAAAGGCGAAATTATTATAATCAAGCAGGTAACCATATGCGAAAGTAACCAGCAGCATAACAATTTTATTTAAGCTGGTGGCATAGCTGTACAACCTGCCGAAATTTTGATGCCTGTAGTTCGATTTTAGTAAAAAATTGATGTTGGGATAGATAAAAATATTTCCCAGAAAATAGAGCAGAAACAACGCCAGGAAAAGGTAATGATAAATGGCGCGCCCTTCCATGGCAGCTGCATGATGAGGGAAGAAAAAGAGCAAAGCCAACGGCAAACGGGTGAGCCATGCCGTTCGGCGAAGCAACTTCCGCCGACTTTTAACACGTTTCAAAAATTCATTAATCAAGATAAGAAACAGAAAAACCAACATGCTAAACTGGAACAAAAATCCCAGTTGGTAGTTAGAACCCTGTAAACTCTTCACAAAAACAAATTCATTAAGCGCCAAAACACCCAATATCACACCTTCGAGCAACATATAAAAAATATGCTTTCGAAAAGTATCTTTTTCAACCTCGTTTAAATTGTAAAACAAGCCGGGTTTCAGGGTCATGAACATGGAATTTAGGTTGGCAAAAATAGTCGAATTAAATTTTACTTTTGCAATAAATTCTTATCCATGACGCAAACCACAAATGTCAGCGGCACACCGGATAAACACGGTGAAAAAGCGGTTCAACAACCTCATAAAAAATCAATCTTTTCATTTATTCATCAACACCTTTCCCTGGGACAAAGCATCATGTTGATGACCGTAATCGACCGTCAGGGAAGCAGTCCGGGAAAAACCGGTTTCAAAATGGCCGTATCATCCGAAGGAAGCTTCACCGGATCGATTGGCGGCGGGGTAATGGAACATAAGTTGGTAGAAAAATCGAAGCGTTTGCTCAATAGTCATGCCCCGTTAAATCCTTTTATCCTGATACAAGACCACGATCCTGAAGCCGTTAAAAACCGTTCGGGAATGATCTGCTCGGGAGGACAAACCATTGCCTTCACCCCCATCGAAAAACAACAGCTTCAGACCATATCCGTGCTTTATCAAGCGTTTGAAAAGCATCAAAAGGGAGTCCTTCAGCTTACCGAATCGGGTTTATCATTTATTCCCGGAAAGGTCCTTTCACAACATATTGAAAACAACATCCAATCGGAAAACCAATGGCAATACCTCGAACAGATGGGAATGCCCGATAGTTTATATATTTTTGGCGGAGGTCATGTGGGACTGGCTTTGAGCCGGCTCTTTAATCAGTTGGAATTTCAGATTCACCTTTTTGACAACCGTGCCGGTTTGAACACTTTTGAAGAAAATCATTATGCACATCAGAAGCAGGTTGTCGATTACCGAAAGGTAGCCGGCCTGGTTCCGGAAGGACACAATATTTATGTGGTGGTGATGACCTTTGCGCACAAAAGCGACGAACAGGTACTTCGACAAATGCTGGGGAAAAAAATCCGCTATTTGGGCATGATGGGAAGTGAAATGAAAGTAAAAACCATTTTTGAACACCTGCAGAAAGACGGAATCAGTGAGCAAACCTTAAAAAAGATACATGCTCCCATCGGTATACCCATCAACAGCGAAACCCCGCCGGAAATTGCCGTCAGCATAGCCGCTGAAATTATTTCCATCAAAAACAGCCCCTGTTAAGCCGTCGAAATCCGACAGGGCGAAAACAAAAAAGGCTAAAGCACAGGTAGTAAATACCAAATGCTTTAGCCTTTTTATGTTTTGAACCGGTTTTTAGAAGAAGGTAATCCGTTTGTCCTCAATGTCGGCAGCATCTT
>CBETNY010000035.1:0-9659 GCA_965537275.1 uncultured bacterium
AACAGTTAAAAGCCTTTATTACTGTTTTTTTGGTTGCTTTGTTATAACTTTGCCAAAAAAAATAGAAGTTACAATGGAAAATCAAACTGAAATCAAAAATCAGGGTGTTACCCCGAAAACCAACAAGGGGCTGATTGTTGCACTTGTTGTGTTTTTAATTGTTGTTATTGGCCTGGTTATCTGGTTGGTAAGTGTGCAGTCGAACGTATCTGAATTAAAAGCTGAAAAAGAAGCGCAGCGTAGTGAGCTCATGTCGGAATTGGATTCGTTGATGAAAGTTCACGAACAGGTTAAGGCACAATACGGAACGTTATCGGATTCTCTTTCGGTGAAAGACAGTATTATTGAAGTTAAGTCGAAAGAGATCAAGAAGTTGATGAACACCCGTTGGGAGTATTATAAAATTAAAAAGAAGCTGGCCAGCCTTCAACGTATTTCCCAGGGATATATTCGCCAAATGGATTCGCTTTATCGTGAAAACCATACGTTGAGTTTGGAAAACCAAAAGATAAAGGAAGAGATAAAACTGGAAGTGCAGAAAAACAAGCAGCTTCTGGCGAAACAAAATCAGCTTGTTAGTAAGGTAAACAAAGCCGCTATTTTGGGCACTTATAATTACAACGTAGGTGCGGTTCATGTTACCGGATCGGGGAGAGAGCGTCCCACTGATAAGGTGAAAAGGGTGAGCAAAATAAAAGTTTGTTTTACGTTGGCCGAAAATAAAATTGCTGCACCCGGTACCAAAACCATCTATGTCCGCATTGCTCGTCCCGATCAAAAAATTCTGGTGGTTAGTGATGAGGACAAGTATTCGTTTATGTATAAAGGAGAAAAGTTACAATATTCTGTGATGAAAGAGGTGTCATATCAAAATCAGAATATGGATGTTTGTATGTATTTTTCTCGTCGGAAGACCCAGCCCTTGCAGCCCGGCCTTTATCATGTTGATATTTTTGAAGGCGACGAAAACATTGGTCATGCAGTATTTAGTTTAAGATAATCAATTGCTTTCAATAAAAAAACGGCCATCGCTTGCGGTGGCCGTTTTTTTATGGTCGATATCAAATTAATTTTTATTCCTTAACCGCTCAAATACAATTCCGGCAATTTTGTCAATAGCAACCCTTTCCTGCTTCATGGTATCGCGTTCGCGAATGGTTACAGTGTTGTCTTCCAGGGTTTGATGGTCAACGGTTACACAGTAAGGGGTGCCAATGGCATCATGTCTGCGGTAGCGTTTTCCGATGGTGTCTTTTTCTTCATAAAAACACATGAAATCCGATTGAAGACCATCCATAATTTTTCTGGCTTTCTCCGGAAGTCCATCTTTTTTGGTTAATGGAAAGACAGCAATTTTGTAAGGGGCTATTGCCGGGGGAAGTTTCATGACAATCCTTTCAGAGCCGTCTTCCAGTTTTTCTTCGGTATAGGCATGGCTCATAACGGCTAAAAACATGCGGTCTAAACCAATGGAGGTTTCAACCACATAAGGCACATAGCTTTCGTTGATTTCCGAATCGAAATACCGTAGCTTTCTACCGGAGAATTTCTCGTGTGCACTTAAGTCGAAATCAGTACGCGAGTGAATTCCTTCCAGCTCTTTGAATCCCATGGGGAATTCAAACTCAATATCGGTAGCTGCATTGGCATAATGGGCCAGCTTGTCATGGTCGTGGAACCGGTATTTTTCGGCCGGAATCCCCAAGGACAAGTGCCAATCCATGCGCTCTTTTTTCCAGTTGTTGAACCATTCGAGTTCGGTTCCGGGGCGGACAAAAAACTGCATCTCCATTTGTTCAAATTCACGCATGCGGAAAATAAACTGACGCGCCACGATTTCATTCCTGAAAGCTTTTCCGGTTTGTGCAATCCCGAAAGGAATCTTCATGCGCGAAGTTTTCTGAACATTCAAATAGTTCACAAAAATTCCCTGTGCCGTCTCGGGACGCAGGTAAATTTCGGATGCGCCATCGGCAGTAGATCCCATTTGTGTGGAAAACATCAAATTGAATTGACGGACTTCTGTCCAGTTTTTTGATCCGGAAATCGGGTCGGCAATGTTTAAATCTTCAATGAGCTGTTTGATGGCTGCCATGTCTTCCTTTTCCATGGCTGAATACAAGCGTGTTTTAATTTCTTCAATTTGTTTGAGATAGCCGCTAACGCGAGGGTTTGTTTCGCGATACTGTTGCTCGTCAAACGAATCACCAAAACGTTTTTTGGCTTTGTTAATCTCTTTATTGATTTTTCCTTCCAGCTTGGCCATGACATCTTCCACCAGTACATCGGCCCGATACCGTTTTTTGGAGTCTTTGTTGTCGATGAGCGGGTCGCTAAAAGCATCAACATGTCCCGATGCTTTCCAGATGGTAGGGTGCATAAAAATAGCCGAATCGAGCCCCACAATGTTTTCGTGCATCTGCACCATGGCTTTCCACCAGTAATCGCGGATGTTCTTTTTTAACTCCACCCCATTGGGGCCATAGTCGTAAACGGCACTTAAACCATCATAAATGTCGCTCGACGGAAATACGAAGCCGTATTCCTTGGCGTGTGCGATTATTTTCTTTAATAAATCTTCCTGATTTGCCATAATTCTGTTCTTCTAATATTTCCCGAAAACGGGGTTCCTGTTTTTTTTTGTTTTGTATGCTGAGATGGGTTTATTCTGCGCAACCAAAACGCTTCCTGCTTTCAAATGGGGCGGCGATAGTTCGCTGTGTAAAATAAAGGGAATAAGAAAGTGGTTTTAGTTGGTGAAAAAGTCAACAATATTACCAAACGTGCTGGTCGAACGTTTGTAGAGTTCACTATAACCACAATGGCTGCATGAAATGACAGTAAATTTTTTGTTTTGTACATCAAAGATTTTTGCCAGTGCGCCACCTGTCGTTCTTATTTCATCAATTTCATACTCTTTGTTCCCGCATTTCGGACAAATGTATTCTCTTTTTTCCATTGCTTCAGTATTAAAACGGCAAAAATAAACAATAAGCCCAAATGGTGAAAGCTTTCGGTAAAATGGCTAAAAATTAATTGAATAGAAAGCAGATTAAAAAAAATAACTATATTTGAACGATTAAACTGTAATAGTCATATTCATAAGTCATCATTAAACCATGGATAATACCCGAGAGAAGATATTAAGTGTGGCCACACGTATTTTCAGCCGATTTGGATTTTACAAAACTTCAATGGACGAAATTGCCCGGACTGCCCATAAGGCAAAGGGGTCGTTGTACTACCATTTTGCAAGCAAAGAGGAGCTTTTTACCGAAGTGGTTTCCATGGAGTTGAAAAACCTGCAGAAAGAGCTGGCATTGGTGGTGACCGATCCTGAGTTGAATCCCAAAGAAAAAATTAAAAAGTATCTGCTTACGCGAATGTCAATTTTATACAAGGCGTCCAACTACCACGAAACGTTAAAAGCCGATTTTTTTGAACATTTCGATTTTGTTGATCAACTGCGTAGCGAACTTGACCACTGGGAGAAAGAACAGCTGAAAAGCATTATTCGTCAAGGGATTGATGCCGGAATATTTGCCGACCAAAATGATAAAATTGATGTTTTGCTTGATGTGTTTATCATGGTGCTGAAAGGTCTTGAAATCCCCTTCTTTCTACAAAATAAATATGTCGAACTAAACCCCCATTTCGACGACCTGATTAATATTCTGGTGAAAGGTATATCAGTTTAATCGGATTGTACTAATAAACGAAAACAGTTTAAAACAGTAATTTTGTCAGGTCTTTTATCAAAATGACAACTTTTACCATCTTCTCAGACTCGATTTGAAACGGATGCTTGTTTCGCCGAAAATTTGACATGACACGGCAAAAGCTGCCTGTTAAAATTTCTAAGAACTCTTTAGATGTCTCCTTTCCCACGTTGATTAAGGCTTGTGGCCTAATTTTTTAGGTTTGTCAGGTTGATGGCTTTTTGTGTACCCTCAATCATTTCACGATGTGCCCTGTAAGGTTTATAATCTCATCTTTAAACCGACTAATAAACAAAATAAGTTTAAAAAAATTAATTTGGCATGTTTTTTGACAGGTGATGATCGTTTTTGTGAAAAATACGAATCAAAAATAAATGACATGAACCAATCAAATAAAACATTATTCCATTCCTTGTGGGGAATGGTGCTGTTGAGTCTGTTTACGCCGGTGCTCCTTTTTGGGCAAAGTGCAGCCATTCCTTTGAGTCTTCAGGCTGCGGTGGACAGCGCATTAATGAATAACAGTCGTGTAAAGCAATATCGTGAGATGGTGGCTCAGAAAAATTCACTGGTAAAGGTGGCAAAAGGCAACTATTTACCTTCGCTCAATGTTCATGGGGGTTACACCTGGTTAAGTGAAAATCCGGAGGTAAACATGGATTTGGTGAAAAATTCGTTGGATGCCAACCTGCAGGGATTTGGACAGGCCCTGGCACAAAGTGGCGCCATTCCGGCGAATTTGCTGCCTGTGTTTGGCGGAATTATGCAGGGAATAGGGCAAATGAGTATGCCAAACATTGTTATCGATCAAAAGGATTATTTCAACTTGAATGCAACGGTTTTGCAGCCCGTTTATACAGGAGGCAAGATAACAGCCGGTGTGCGCTTCGCCAAAGCCGATGCAGCCCGTGCCCATGAGCAATTGAAGGGGATTCGGAATAAACTGACACGCGAAACCATCAAGAATTATTATTCGGTGGTTCTGCTTAAGCAAGTGATTCAAACCCGCAAGAATGTGCTGCGAGGCATGCAAAAGCACGAAAGTCAGGCTGAGAAAGCCTATCAAATTGGAATGATCGGAACACAGGACCTGCTCAGAGCCAAAGTGGCTGTGGCCAATGCTGAACGGGACTTATCGGACGATCAAAACAAGCTGGCTTTGGCCATGATGGCTTTAAAAACCAACATGGGAGTGAAGGCCGACACGAAGATTCGTTTGACCGATACTTTGAAATTTATTGCCGTGCCGCTTTCGTTGGACGATTTGCAGATGGAAGCCCGCGGGCATCAAACCATTTTTAAAATCATCGATCAACAGGAAAAGATGCTGCAACAGAAGAAGGTGGTTGACCGGGCAGCTTTTCTGCCTCAACTGGCTGCCTGGGGTGAATATAGTGCTTACCAGGATAATTATCCGGTAATTATGCCACCGGTAATGGTAGGTGTTCAGGCCAAAATCAATTTGTTTGACGGCTTGAAAAAATTCAATCGGCTAAAAGCCACGCAACATCAGCAAAAACAGCTTTCGGATGCCCGCCAATTTGCTCATCAACAAGTCAGTCTTTGGGTAAATCAGTCGTACCGGAAAGTGCTGGATGCCAGAGAACGTTATCTGAAACTGAAGCCTACCCTGGCTTTATCGGCCGAAAATCTGAAAATTACAGAAAAACGTTTTCAGGAAGGTTTGTCTAAATCGGTGGATGTCATTGATGCGCGGTTGCTGGATGAAAAGGTGAAAATTGAGCGGTTGCACACGCTTTACGATTACAACCTTGCCCTTGCCGAGGTGTATCTGGCTACCGGTCAGGCGCAAAAAGCCGTCGAGGTGCTCAACCGATAAAGAACCATTGTTTGGAGTAAAGAAAATTAAAATATTGTCAATCAGAATAATAAAAATCATAAACAAATGAAAAAGAACAAAAGTCTCCTGGCTTTATCCATTCCGGTTTTTGTGGTGGTGGTCGCCCTGGTTTGGCTGTTGGTCAATGAAAGCAAAAAGAATCCCGATGTCTATGTTGGTACTTTTGAAGCCCCCACGGTGGATGTGTCTTCTGAAATTCCCGGTCGAATCGATACCCTTTTCGTCGATCTGGGCGATCATGTAAACAAAGGGCAGTTGCTGGCTACACTCGAAGCCAATATTATGGATGCCAAGCTGGCGCAGGCACAAGGGATGAAAGAGGCCACCAAAGCCCTGCTGATGAAAGTAGAGAAGGGTGCCCGAAAAGAACTTATTGATGCTGCCAGAAATCAATATTTAATGGCTAAAAGTCAATTTGAGTTTGTTGATAAAACGTACAACCGATTCCGGGTTTTGTATGCCGACAGTATCCTGTCGAAACAGGAGATGGATGAAATGGAATTTAAACACACAGCCGCCAAAAATCAGATGGAAGCGGCCCGTGCAAATTATAAAATGGCTCAAAACGGTGCCACGAAAGAGGAGTTGGGGATTGTAAAAGCCAAATTGGAAGCGGCACAAGGGATGTACAACGAGGCCAAAGCCTACTATCAACAATTAAAACTGTATGCCCCTGTTTCGGGCGAAGTAAGCGAAAAAGTAGGGGAAGAAGGCGAAGTGATGAAAGCGGGTTATCCCATCATCACACTGATGCGTCCCGACAAGATTTACGCAGTGCTCAATGTGAGGGAAGATGCACTCCGGAATTTTAAAAAAGGAAAAATCCTGTGGGGGAGTGTTCCGGGGCTTGGTGGAGAAAAGTTTCAGTTTAAGGTCTCTTATCTTGCTCCCATGGCTGATTTTGCAACCTGGACACCGACGAAAGCAAAAGGAGAATTTGATTTAAAAACCTTTGAAATCAGACTGGTTCCGCTAAAGCCTATTTCGGGATTACGTCCGGGAATGTCTGTCCATATCGAATTATAAAAAGGGAAAAAGCATGAAGACGCCTGCCATATTTAAAGTAGCAAGCCGCGAATGGCGGATGATGATTCGCAGCCGGAATTCCAGGGTGGTTGTGTTGTGGGTTCCGCTCATAGTCTTTACGCTGTTGGCCGGAATTTATTCGGCCGGAGCATTGCGTGACATCCCGGTGGCGGTTTTAGATCAGGATCATTCCAAACTTTCGAGAACCATCATCACTTTTATTGATGCTTCACCCGAAATGAAAGTAACCGCCCATTTGCAATCGACCGGCCAGCTGCATGATTTTTTCCTTCATCATCCCGAAAAGGCGATTTTTTGTATCCCGAAAGGATTGGAAAAATCGGTCTTGAAAGGAAAAAATACGCAGGTAGATGTGATGACCAACTCCACCAATATTGTTTATGGAAATGTGTTGAAAAGGAGCGCCTACCGTTTAATAAAAACCATTTCCGGGGGTGCTTTAAGCAAACGGTTGGTGGCTCAGGGGCTTACCCCTGAGCAGGCAAACCGGTTGGCCCTTCCCATTGGGGTGAAAACGCATTCGCTTTTTAATCCGCAGTACAACTATTTGTACTATCTCGTGCCTGGCCTTCTGACCGTCTTGTTGCAGATGATTGTTTTTTTTATGGGTACGCGTTCGTTGAACAAGGAGTTTAAAGATAACCGCCAGGAAAGTTTGCAAAAAACCGCTCACCACAATATTTTGAACATTATGTTTGGAAAACTGTTGGTTTATACCGCGGTAGGAATGGTTATCACACTGTTTATCAGTATTATTTTCAATGCTTTCGGAATTCCGTATCAAAATAAAACGGGTGAAATTCTCCTGTTGTTCTTACTTTTTATCCTGGCCAATGCGACGTTGGGAATGGCGCTTTCGGCTTTGGTGAAGGAGGAAATCGTTGCCTTAGACCTGGCGCTTTTTTACAATTCACCGGCCTTCATTTTTAGCGGATTTACCTTTCCCATCATGGGGATGCCTTTTTTCGATCAGCTTTGGGCACAGTTTATTCCTTACACCCATTTTCTACATGCTTTTTTCAAACTTTACCAAATGGGCGCTCCCCTGGCCTATGTGGGAAACGAAATGCTGATCCTGGTGATTTTTATCCTGGTTGGATTGGTAACGACCTACACAGCCATGCGGTTAAGCCCGCAGAACGAAAATTCATCAAAACTCATCTTAACCGAATCCTAAAATGAAATCGCTAACATTGATTGGAAATATCCTTCAAAGAGAATTGAAAAGGGTCATCAGTGATCATAGTATTTTTCTTACTGTGATTGCTGCGCCCATATTGTATGCTCTTTTTCTGGGGTCAATTTATCTAAATAAGGACATCAATAAAGTTCCGGTTGGAGTTGTCGACTACGACCATTCGCATACCAGCCGTGAATTAATCAGGCAACTTTCGGCCAGCCCGAAATTAAAGGTTGTCAAGGTATTGGCCACTCATCAGGAAGCTGCTGAACAACTAAAAAGAATGGATATTCAGGGTTATGTGGTTTTTCCGCAAGGATTTGAAAAAGATTTGCTTAAAAAGAAAGGAGTCCATGTAAATTTATTTCTGAATACCACGCGGTTTTTACCGTCGAACACCATTAACATGGCGGTGAACAAAGTAATGATGCAGGCCGGAACCCGGATACGAACCCATTATTTTGAATCGGACGGGGTAAATTCGAAAATGGCCCTTCGGCGCGCTGATCCGGTTCAACCCAACATCCGACCCATTTATAATCCAATCAATTCTTACGGCGATTTTTTACTTCCGGCTTTGTTCTTTATTATTTTGCAACAAACACTTATTCTGGGCATGGCTGAAAGTATCAGTAAGGACAGGCAATTAGGTTTGCTGGGGCCGGTGCTCCAAAGTTCACCCCAATCGGTAATAAATTATATGATTGGAAAACCAGCCTATTACATAGTGCTGTATGCAGCCTATTTACTTTTTTTCACTTGGGTAATTTTTCCGGTTTTCCAACTTCCTGTTGCTGCTTCCATGCTCCCTGTTTATGCAATCGGTCTTTTGTTTATTCTTACCACGGCCATGTATGCAATGCTCATCGGTTCGTTTATCAAAAAACAGACCCACGCCATGGAAATTTTGGCGTTTTCGACCTATCCGCTTTTCTTATTGTCGGGATATTCGTGGCCCCTTTCGTCGATGCCTGCAATTTTGCGCGTAGTGGCTGCACTGATTCCCACCACCCCCATGCTGGAAGCCATGCGAAAGCTTTATTTGATGGGAGGAAGCTGGCAAGATGTGGTGCCGCAATTTCAACATCTGATTTTGATTTTAGGATTTAGTGCCTTGTTGTTGACGGTGCGTTTGGTTCAGGTAAGAAACCGGACAAGATCGGTGCGTATGGAACAGGTATAAAAATGATGAACCGATGGCTCCCTTCCCGGAAAGGTTTTTATAATTTTTCTCATGGTGGTACATGTGGGTCGGGGGCCATCGGTATTTTCAAACCTGCAACGCCGGTTTCCGTTAAAAAGCCTTATCTTGGCATCTGAAAAAATAAAGGTAGTTGTATGGAAAAAGAGAGATGGAAACCGGGAACCATGATTTACCCTTTGCCTGCAGTAATGGTCAGCTGTGGTACTGCCGACGAAGGATACAACATTGTTACGGTGGCCTGGACAGGTATTGTCAATACCAATCCGGCCATGTGTTATATTTCGTTGCGTAAAAGCCGTTATTCGCATGGAATCATTTCCAAAAACGGTGATTTTGTTATCAACCTGACGACCCGAAGGCTGGCCTTTGCCACCGATTGGTGTGGTGTAAAATCGGGGAGGGATGTTGATAAATTTAAAGAGATGAATTTACATCCGGCAAAAGCAGACAAAGTAAAAGCCCCGTTGATTGCCGAATCGCCCATCAATCTGGAATGTGTGGTCACTGAAATCAAAGAGTTGGGTAGTCACGACATGTTTTTGGCGGAAATTGTTGCGGTACACGGCGACCGGAAATATTTGAACAACGAAACCGGCGCTTTTGATTTGTCGAAGGCTGAGCCCATTGCCTATGCCCATGGCAAATATT
>CBETNY010000036.1:0-9484 GCA_965537275.1 uncultured bacterium
CTGGCCTCAGTGCTTTCAAAGGAAGAAATCAGACATTTTACGCAAATTGCCCATGAGTTGGGAATGGAGGTATTGCTGGAGTTTTATGATGAAAATGAATTGGATAAATATGATGAAACGGTTGATTTGGTCGGAATCAACAACCGGAACTTAAAATCGTTTGAAGTTGATTTCAATCATGCCATCCGCCTGGCGAAAAAACTTCCTGCCCGGGCAGTGAAAATTGCGGAAAGTGGTATTCAACATCCCGAAGATATTCTGACACTTAAAAAATCAGGTTTTGATGGCTTCCTCATTGGCGAACTCTTTATGCGGGAAGTCTCCCCCGAAACGGCATGCAGAAAATTTATCCAGGAAGTCAATGTTTTGGCTCAAACCGAATCGTCATGAAAAAAATGGATTTGAAAATGAAAGTCTGTGGCATGTGCAATACGTTCAATATTGCCGATTTGCTGGTTTTGCGTCCTGATTTTATCGGGTTTATTTTTCACGAATTATCGCCCCGCCATTGCCCGTCGCCGCCCCAAATGACCCTTCCCGAATCGGTAATCAAAGTGGGGGTTTTTGTGGATAAACCGATGGATTTCATCCTTTTAAAGAAAGAGCAATTCGGTTTGGACATGATTCAGCTGCATGGTAACGAAAGCCCTGCCTTTTGTCGTGAAGTCGAACAAAACGTTGCACCGGTTATTAAGGCTTTCAAAATGGATGCCGGTTTTGATTTTCATCAATTGGAAGCTTATCGTCCGGTTTGTCATCTGTTTCTTTTTGATGCGGCAGGGCCCAAAGCAGGGGGAAATGGCGTCCGTTTTAACTGGGAACTTTTGAAAAATTACAAAGGAGAAACGCCTTTTCTGCTTAGCGGGGGCATTGATAAAAGCATGGCTGCAGCCATAAAGGATTTTAACCATCCGGCTTTTTACGGAGTGGATATCAACAGTGGTTTTGAAACCCGCCCGGGAATAAAAAATATTGAAAACATTAAACAATTTAAAGATGAATTATCAGCCTGATGAACAGGGATTTTATGGAAATTTTGGCGGTGCATTTATTCCTGAACTGCTTTATCCCAATGTAGAATTTTTACAAAAAAATTATCTGAAAATTATCACATCCGGTAGTTTTCAGCAGGAATTTAAAAGTCTTTTGCGCGATTATGCCGGACGCCCCACGCCGCTCTACTTTGCCACACGATTGTCAGAAAAATATCATACCCAAATTTTCTTGAAACGCGAAGATTTGAACCATACCGGTGCCCATAAAATCAATAACACCATTGGGCAGATATTGCTGGCACAACGGATGGGTAAAAAAAGAATTATTGCCGAAACAGGTGCCGGTCAGCATGGTGTGGCTACGGCGACGGTAAGTGCGCTGATGGGATTGCAATGTGTGGTGTATATGGGTGAAGTGGACATGGAGCGGCAAGCGCCCAATGTGGCACGCATGAAAATGCTGGGGGCGGAGGTGCGACCGGCCAGGTCGGGTAGCCGTACCCTGAAAGATGCCACCAATGAGGCTATCCGCGATTGGATTAATCACCCGGAAGATACCTATTACCTGATTGGTTCGGTGGTGGGGCCGCATCCTTACCCGGATATGGTGGCCCGTTTTCAATCGGTGATTAGTGAAGAAATGAAAATCCAGTTGAAAGAAAAAACAGCTCGCGACGATCCTGATAAAATCATTGCTTGTGTAGGTGGCGGCAGTAATGCGGCAGGGGCTTTTTATCATTATCTTGAAAATAAAAAAGTAGAGCTCATTGCTGTGGAGGCCTACGGACTGGGAGTGGAAAGCGGACAAACTGCTGCCACCACAAAAATAGGCATCGAGGGGGTGATTCACGGAAGCAAAACATTGCTCATGCAAAATGAAGAGGGACAAATTACCGAGCCCTATTCCCTTTCGGCGGGACTGGATTATCCGGGCATCGGCCCTTTGCATGCTCATCTTTTCAAAAGCGGTAGGGGTCGTTTTCTTGGCGCTACTGATGAAGAGGCTTTGCAGGCAGTCTTCGAACTCACACGTCTCGAAGGGATTATCCCCGCCCTGGAGTCGGCCCACGCCTTGGCAGTATTGCCAAAAATTAAACTAAAACCGGATGAGGTGGTAGTGGTGAATATTTCGGGGCGCGGCGATAAGGATTTACAAGCCTATACCAAATATTTGGAAGAGGTTGAGAAAAACATTTAAATATCGGAAGATGAATAGAATAGAAAGTTTGTTTCGGAAAAAGAAGAATATCCTGAATATCTATTTTACCGCCGGTTTTCCCAAACCGGATGATACTGTATTGATTGCAAATGAGTTGGAAAAAGCCGGTGTTGACATGGTGGAAATCGGCATGCCGTTTTCCGATCCGTTGGCCGATGGGCCGGTGATTCAGCATAGCAGCTCCATTGCCCTTCAGAATGGGATGGGGCTTGATTTGATATTTTCTCAAATTAAAACCATCCGCAAAACCACCCAACTTCCTATCATCTTGATGGGATATGTGAACCAGCTCTTGCGATACGGCGAAGAGGCCTTTTTTGACAAGGCGGCTGCTTGTGGCGTTGACGGATTGATTATTCCTGATCTTCCGGTGGAGATTTACCTTGAGAAATATCAGCAAAAAGTTGAAAAAGCCGGGTTGGACATGATTTTTCTCATTACCCCGCAAACGGATGAAGCGCGCATTAAATTGCTGGACGAATCCAGCCGGGGATTTCTTTATGTGGTGTCTTCGGCTTCTACCACCGGAAAAAAAGCAGCCATGCAGCATCAGGAAACCTATTTTGAGCGTATCCGTCAAATGAAGTTAAAAAATCCCTTGCTCATCGGATTTGGTATTTCCGACAAAAAAAGTTTTGATACGGCTTGTCAATATGCCTCCGGGGCCATCATCGGCAGCGCTTTTATCAAGGCACTGGAACAAAGTCCTGACCTGAGAAAAAACATTCAACAATTTGTAAAAAACATTCGATCATGATTATACAATTAGAAAAAGAGATTCAAACACCGGTGCGTGAAAATCTGATGCGGCAACTGGCCTCTATGGGAATTCAGGGTAAGGTGGTTCATACCAATTACCGTTCGTATATCGTTGGGATATCTAAAAATGAATTTGATTTGAGGCAAATTGGCAGCCTAAAAGGAATTGCCGACATCCACCGTGTGTCGGATGATTACAAAATGGTATCAAAGAAATGGAAACTCGAAGATACCGTTATTGACCTGGGTGACGGCATTAGAATCGGAGACGGCGATTTGGCCATTATGTCCGGACCTTGTGCCATCGAAAGCGAATCACAAATTGAGAGTGTGGTGGACCATTTGGTAAAAAACAACATTCACATTATGCGGGGTGGTGTGTATAAACCGCGCAGTTCGCCCTATTCGTTCCGCGGACTGGGTATTGAGGGATTAAAATTGTTTTATAAGCACTGTTCGCAGCATGGAATTAAAGTCATTACCGAAGTGATGCAGGTTTCGCAGGTGGAGAAGATGTTGGATTATGTGGATATTTTCCAGGTGGGTGCGCGTAATTCACAAAATTTCAATTTGCTCGATGTGTTGGGAAAGGTGGATAAGCCGGTGATGATTAAAAGAGGGATTTCGGGTACCATTGATGAGTTGCTTTATTCCGCAGAATATGTTTTCTCAAGTGGCAATGAAAAAATTATGTTGTGTGAAAGAGGAATCCGTACTTTTGAAAAAGCCACACGTAACACTTTGGATCTTAGTGCCATTCCGTTGCTTAAGGATAAATCGCACCTGCCGGTGATTGTGGATCCTTCGCATGGTGTGGGCATCAGAAAACATGTGCCCACCATGGCTTTGGCCGGGGTGATGAGTGGTGCCGACGGGGTGATAATGGAAATTCATGAAACACCCGAAAAAGCCTTTTCCGATGGCCCGCAGAGCTTGTACTATCAACAGGCCGAGCGACTTTATAAACAACTGCGCGAAACCAAAAAATTGGTAAATAGTTTTTAGAAATGGTTTATTTATAGGCCATGTAAAACGATAGCGAAATCAGTGTTGACAAAGTGGCTGCGCCGTAATAAATGAGCGCATAGCGAAATTTGGCATGATCGCCAATGGATTTGCTGGTGAAGACCTTCCCGATTTGTGCCAAAATAAGGGCAAATAACATCACACTGAAATGCTCAACCGACCAAAAACGAAGGGATAAAATGTGGTTGACCTGTGCCATGGAATGTATTTCGTATTTGTTGGCGGGCTCCATAAAGAAATACAAGATAAATCCCAGCACCAGACCCAAATAAAGCAAAATAATAAAGGCGTTTTCCAAATAAACCAGTGTGCGGGTGTAGGGCTTGTGTTTGATAAACCCGCGCACCACCATCATACTCAAAACCAGCGAAACAATCAGAAACAGCACGCTGGTCCAAATGTGGGTATTTAATAGAAGTTTGTACATTGTTTTGTATTATCGTCCAAAAGTACAAAACCCATGAAATAAGCCGTTCGTTTAAATTGTTTTCGAGTACATGGCATCAGAGGTTTTCAACATGGGGTCGAAAGCCATTGCAATGTTGCGAACCACAAAAAATCCTTCTTTGTGCACACGTACCACTTCGCCATCAATGCTTACTAAACCATCATCCATAAACATTTGAAGTTTATCCGGTGAGAATTCTACAATTTCACGGATTTCATCAGCCGTTTTGTGAAAACCGGCACCAATCTCATTAAAATCGAGATGGCCGTTACACATTATTTCGGTGATGACTTCGCGAATGACCATATCATTTTCACGCTCGAGGTAAAAACGGTCGGGAGCCAGTCCGTTGGCTTCGATTTGTTCCACATATTGCTGCGAAGTTTTCACGTTTTGAACATATCCGCCCCAAAGCTGGGTGATGGATGAACTTCCGAAACCATACACCTGACCGGTCGTTTCGCGTGTGGCATATCCCTGGAAATTACGGTGCAGGGTTTTGTTTTTTAAAGCCAGAGCCAAATCGTCGTCGGCTTTGGCATAATGGTCCATACCAATGGCTACATAACCTGCTTCGGTAAGCATATTCAAACCGGTTTCAAACATCTGTAGTTTTTCGTCCGGTGTTGGAAGTCCGCGTTTTTCAAGGATTTTTTGTGCTGCTTTTACCCAAGGCACATGGGCATACGAAAAAGTGGCTATGCGGTCGGGAGAAACTTCGATGGTTTTTCGAATGTTTTCGGCAAAACTTTCTTTTGTTTGTCCGGGAAGCCCGTAAATTAAATCGAGATTTACCCCTCTGAATCCTTTGTCTTTTAAATAGGCTACCAACTCTTTTACAGGATGTTTTGAGGGAGCACGGTTTACGGTTTTTAAGACATCGTTATGAAAATCCTGAACACCCAAACTCAGGCGGTTAAATCCGCTGGCAGCCAACCGGTCTATGTCTTCATATTCGAGGTACGCCGGATGACATTCCATGGCAATTTCAGGCTTGTCGATAAAGTCGAAATGCTTTTTAAAGGTATTCATAATCTCTTCCACATAGTCAAGATTGATGGAGTTGGGAGTTCCGCCACCCCAATGTATCTGACTGACTTTGCGATTTTTATCCAAATACTTTGCGACATTTTCAATTTCAGTAATCACAGCATCCACATAACGCCGGATAACCTCTTCCTTTTGGGAAATACCGGTTGTGCATCCACAGAAATGGCAAAGCCGCGGACAAAACGGAATGTGTACATAAAACGACATGTTTTGAGGCAGATCGTTGTTCGAACGGATGATTTGTTCGGTGTATTTCTCCGGCGTAAACCCTCCCTGAAAACAGGTAGCGGGAGGATAGCTGGTATAGCGCGGGCCCGGTTTGTTGTATTTTTTAAATAATTCCAGATTCATTGTTTTCTATGTGTTGCTTTGATAGATTTTTATTAATTCACGCCAAAACGGTTAATATTTATAACGAAAAATCAGACAATAAATAACTTTTTTAATTGACCTACCCCTACACCCCTTCCAAAAGGGGATTGTAGGTATTTATTGTCTGATTTTTAGCATCTTACCTTGGTTCACTTACTTTTAACTTTAAACAATTTCTATCGCTAAATAGGGACGACCACGTGTTTACTCAGGGTCAATTTCACTAACCGCTCCTTTTTTCAACACAACTTCTTTTCCAAATATCTTCACTTTAACTTCCTTATCTGCTTTCACCTTCACACGGTTGTTGTCCACATCAAAGGTATAATGAATTCCTTTAAACTGCATCTGAAACCGGATATTTTCCCAACCTTCGGGTAGTTGAGGTTGTATTTCAAGCATCTCTTTTTTCATCCGGATACCGGCATAAGTGGTCAGGGCAATCATAATGGTTCCGGCCATTACGCCTGCGTGGATTCCTTCGCCGGTGGTGCCGCCCTGGATGTCGTTATAATCGCTGGAGAGCGCATCTGAATAAAGCTCCCAGCTTAAATTTTTATCCCCGGTCATCTGCGCAAGCTGTGCATGCACCACACGGCTCAGTGTTGATCCGTGAGAAGTCCGTTTCAGATAATAATCCAGATTCTTTTGCAGATAATCTTCCGGCAATTCATAACCCATGTCCGTCAGCAAAGCATCGACTTCTTCTTTTTCAAGGTTGTAAAAAGTCATGAGCATGTCGGCCTGTTTCGCCACTTTGTATTCGTCGGCCGATTTGCCTTCTGCTTTCAGCAGGCGGTCCATTCGATAGACGTTTCCGTATTTATTGCGGTAATAATCCCAATCGAGCTCTTTCAAATCAAAATAACCATCGTATTGAGCAATGATGCCCTCATCGGAAATGACCAAACGCAATTTTTTTCGAATATTTTGCCACTTCTCCACTTCCCCGGCTGTCATGTTGAGCAGTTCGAACAATTTGTTTTTGGACTTGTCGCTCATCTGCGTAAGCAAATGATCAGCCATCTTAAACAACCAGGCCACCATAATATTGGTGTAGGCATTGTCTTTCAGACCGCCTTGTTCGGCATTGGGATATTTTTCATGGAATTCATCGGGTCCCATTACTCCGGCAATGCTGTAACGCTGGTTTTGTTCGTCCCACTGTGTTTTGCTTTCCCAAAAGCGGCAAATTTCCAGGAACATCTCCATGCCATATTTTTCCATGAATCCCAAATCGCGGGTGATATGGAAATATTCCCAGATGTTGTAGGCAATGGCCAGGGAGACATGGCGTTGGAGCGAAGAGTGGTCGGGCCCCCATTCGCCGGTAATCGGGTTGAGGTGAACCACTTGCGTCTCTTCGCGTCCATCTGATCCGCTTTGCCAGGGAAACATGGCTCCTTTATAGCCATGGGCTTTGGCATATTTTCGTGCTTCACCGAGTCTGCGGTAGCGGTACATCAGTAAAGAACGGGCCGTTTTGGGATAATGAATATCGTAAAACGGAAGGATGAACAATTCATCCCAGAAAATGTGTCCGCGATATGCTTCCCCATGTAATCCGCGGGCGGTAACACTTGCATCCAGCGATTCGTTGTGACGAGAGGCCGAGATCAACAAATGATAAAGGTGCAGGCGCAGTAGTTTTTGCGACTGACGGTTGCCTTCGACCTGTATGTCTATTTCTTTCCATATTTTATTGCGGACTTTAACGGAAGCGTGTAACAAGTCGTCGAAGGTTTCCCCGATTTTTACTGCGGCAAGACTTTCGATCAACGGATTTCTTTTCTCGCGTGTGGTATAAATGCTGACAATTTTTTCCAACTCAAATACATCGCCTTGTTCGATATATTGGTCGCCAAACGAAAAAATCATTCCCGCTTCGGTAGTATGAACCAGGTTGTCATCAATAAACTCACCGTTTTTGGTCAACCGCAAACGGGCACTTTCGGCAATTTCAATGTCCGATTGGGTGGTTTTTACTTTCAGATAGGCAATTTCACCGTCACTTCCCTGGCTTACAGGCAATAAATGTTTGGAGGCTAAATCTTTGTATCGTTCAACCCCTTCGTTTTCGATGGCTCCGTTGAGGGCGCTCAAAAAGGTAATGGTTCCCGAATAATTCAAGGGGATAACCTTATACCGCAAAGCAGCCAAATGCGGGTTTTCCATGCTGGCAAACCGTTCCGATTCGATACGGCTGATTCGTCCCTCTTCGTCTTTGATGACCATGGTTCGTTTCAACAAACCTGTTTTAAAATCGAGGCTTCGGTGAATTTCAAGGATTTCCACCTTGTTGATGTCAACCCATTGGCCATCATCAATTTTAAAGCGGACAGGCAACCAGTTGGGACAATTGACAAAGTCTTCATTCTCCACGTCGCGGTCGGCGATTTTTGTTACCAGCCGGTTATAAACCCCGGCAATGTATGTTCCGGGATAGTTTACAGGATTTGCATCGGTCTCTTCCATAGCCCCGCGGGTACCAAAATAGCCGTTTCCTACAGCCAAAAGGGCTTCGCGCGAACGCTCTTTGGCAGGATCGTAATCATCATATTCGAGCTGCCAGCTATCCGTTTCGATGCCCACGGCAAACCATGTGTTGATTTTGTTTATGTCAACTTCTTCCAAATCTTCCACAACGATATCGGCACCATTTTTCTTTAATTCAGCCACATTGTCTTCGCGGGCAACGCCTAAAACCAATCCGAAATTTCCATTGCGTCCTGCCGCCACGCCCGAAACAGCATCTTCAACCACCACCGATCGGGCAGCTTTTGCACCGAGATTCCTGGCTGCCGTCAGGAAAATATCAGGCGCGGGTTTTCCGTTGAGTTTCATCTGAGCAGAAACCACTCCGTCAACGCGGGTTTCAACCAGGTGCTCCAGATTGGCCGCTTTCAAAACCAGCTCACAGTTTTTGCTCGATGAGGCTACCCCAACACGAATGCCGGCCTCTTTCAATGCTTGCATGAGGGCTACCGTCGATGGGTAAACTTCTACACCTTCACGGGAGAGCACCTCGTTGAATGCGACATTTTTTTTGTTACCCAGGCCACAAACGGTTTCCATATCGGCCGGGTCGTCAGGGGTGCCAAAGGGAAGGTTGATTCCTCGCGATTCAAGAAAACTCTTTACCCCGTCGTAGCGCGGTTTCCCATCTACAAAAGTGAGATAATCGTCTTGTGTAAACTCCTTGAAAACTTCACCATGTTCCTTTTCCCTGAGTTTCAGGTAATCGTCGAACATTTTTTTCCAGGCATGGCTGTGTACCGTGGCGGTTTTGGTGATTACACCGTCCAAATCGAAAATGACAGCATCAAAAGCATATTGTGACATGAAATTTTATTTTTTTCGTTTCTGGTGCAAAAGTGAGAATAAATTTGGTGTGAAGCCAAACAAATCACCAAATTACAGGCATTTAAAATGACTCTTAATATCATTTTAAATTAAAAGATTGATGCAAACGTTTGAATCGTTTTTTCCCATTCGATGGGATAGGAATGTTTTTTTGCAACCCGACCATAAATTCCCGAATAATTGTATTTTTGTAAGAAACGTATTACTTTTTTTATACCTGTTACCTGCAAGCTTGAGAATGATTTAATATTT
>CBETNY010000037.1:0-9383 GCA_965537275.1 uncultured bacterium
CATCAGTTTGGAACACAACAAAATTTCATTGCTGTCGAATATTATTTGGATAGAAAATGCCAGAGAAGTGGAAAAGCAAGACATTATCATTACAAAACGGGTTGGCGTTGATTATTCCGGAACCGATGCATCGCTCCCTTACCGTTTTATCCTAAGGCATGATGACTACCGAACGGCGAAATAGGTAACACATAGGCATAAAAAAAACGCCTGACCCAAATGAATCAAACGTTTCTTGTGTAAAAGGTAAAAATTTATTTTATCCCTTTCGCTAAGTCGGCACCTGCTTTAAACTTAACAACTTGTTTTGCAGGAATACTGATTTCTTTACCCGTTTGAGGGTTGCGACCTTTTCTGGCCGAACGTGTGGAAACAGAAAATGATCCAAATCCAACCAATGCAACGCGATCACCTTTTTTCAGGGCGTCGGTAGTTGCTCCCACAAAAGCATCAAGTGCTTTTTTGGCATCGGCTTTGCTTAATCCGGCTCCAGCGGCCATAGCATCAATCAATTCAGCTTTGTTCATAGTTGTAATTTTTAATTATGATTTAACATTGATGAACAAATATAATAGTAAATCAGTAAAATGCAAACAAATAGGGTAAAAAAAACACGGAATTGTTGATAAAACGCGAAAAATGTTGATAACAGGAGCTTAAATCGGCCAAAAAGCCTGTATTCTCCGTCAACAAACGGTTTTAGACAAACACGGCCTTTTCATCTAAAGGATGCCCCCGAAGGAAATCACGGATAGACATTCGTTTGCGACCGGCAAGCTGCACTTCCAAAATCCGGAGCTTTCCATTGGAGGCAAAAATTTCCAATTCATCTTTGTTGTTGGTGATAAAATGACCGGGTGGCAATTGTTCTTTTGTCTCCTGTGGAATGGCTTTGAAAATTTTTAACGCCACTTCGGTGCCATCACTTTCACGTAAATGGGTAAATGCAGCCGGATAGGGACTTAAGCCCCTAATAAAATGATGCAGACTCATTACATCGCGATTCCAATCGATTCTGCAATCATTTTTAAATATTTTAGGTGCGGGTTTTAAATGTTCTACATTCTTAACGAGCTTAGATTGATCGATGGGATTAGATTTTCCGGTTCTTATCTTATCCAACGTTTCCACCAACAAATCGGCCCCCAGTACCATCATTTTATCATGGACTTGGCCCACATTTTCATCAAAGCCAATGTCGAGTTCTTTTTGTAACAATATTTGGCCTGTGTCAATTTCTTTCTGTAATAAAAAGGTAGTAAGCCCTGTCTTGGTTTCACCATTCATAATAGCATGATGAATAGGAGCCGCTCCTCTATATTGGGGTAAAAGTGAAGCATGCAGATTGATGGTGCCAAATGGCGGCATGGCCCACACCACTTCAGGAAGCATCCGAAAGGCCACCACCACATGAATGGCTGCTTGTAACGATTCCAGCTCACGGATGAACTCCGGAGCTTTTAAATTAGCTGGTTGTAATACTTTTAGATTTTTCTCGAGGGCATAACGTTTTACCTCTGACATTTTCAGCTTTTTGCCCCGGCCTGCCGGTTTATCCATTGCCGTAACCACTCCCACAATGGGATATCCGGCCTTTAGGATGGCCTCCATTGAGGCCACTGCAAAAGCAGGAGTCCCCATAAAAACAATACGAAAATCTTCCTTTTTCACGTGTTAAATTTTAATGCTAAAATACACATTGCAACCATGCAAAAATTTTACAAAACAAAAAAACCCGATGGACAAATATCCATCAGGTTTTTCAATGATTTTTGGTATTCCTTATTTTGTTTTGCCGGCAGCTTTTGCACGGGCAATATATTTATCGATATTTCTTGCTTCCTGGCTTTTAAAATATTTTTCTTTAATGATGGTGTAGGCGTCAACAGCATCATCATATTGCCCCATCAATTCGTACAACTCACCTGCTTTCAATAAAAACAGGGGACTTGTGAATTCATTTTCATCATCAGTAGCGGCTGATTTATATGCTGAAACAGCTTTCGCACGATCACCCTTTTCAAGGTAAGCATCACCCAATGCACCTTTGGCCATGGGAGCAACAATTTCGTCGTCAGCATCAAAATCGGAAAGATATGAGATTGCCTGATCAAAATCACCCTTTTTAAGAAAACTGATACCGGCATAATATTTTGCCAGGTTTCCGGCTTTGGTCATGCTATAGTTTTTCGCAATGTAGACAAACCCCATACTGTTGCCATCACCATAAAGCGCTTTATCCAACGAGTCGGCTTCGAAATAGCGCTGAGCCGGATAAATCTGCTCTTGCGCTTCCTTATTCTTTGGCTCAATGTAATACTTTTTTACTCCAAAGAATCCCAATACAATAGCAACCAAAACAATCACCACAATGGTCAACGTCTTTTGATTGTGAATAATAAATTCTTCGGTTTTGGTCAGCGTTTCTTCAATATTTTCAAATTGCTGCTGTGTTTTTACTTCTTTTTGTTTCTGTTTCGACATCTTACGATATTTTTTAAAGAGTGCAAAAGTAAATTTTTATTCCTAATAATAAAATGTGTAGGCCTATTTTTTTAACTTTGTTTGATAAATAAAGGGCTTTTTATATTTTAATTAATTGGGTATTTAACAACTGTTTATGCAACGTAACTTTTTCGGTTTATGGATTATTCTTATGTTGGCGTTCGCTCATCCACTCTTTGCCGGATGGGTTGTTGTTGAAGAAAGTACGGATAACTTTGGAAACCGCAGCTTTCAGACCACCTTTATCCATCAAAATTTGGTGCGAATTGATGGCAATACTTCGGTCAACATCATGGATTTAAAGAAAAAACAGTTGTGCCTGATCTTTCCACAACACCGGTCCTATTGGAAAGGAACTGCAGAGGAACTCAATCGCCAAACCAACGATCTTATCAAACAGCAGTTTCAAAGCCTTCTGGCACGAGCACCCCAGGCCCAAAAAGACACTTTAAAAAAGTTGATCCGGGCATTGGATTATTCTGCCAATCAAGATAGTGCCAACATCCGGTTACCGGCCATCGAAATTATAAATACCGGTAAAAACTCCATAATAAATGGTTTTCACACCCGGGAATATGAAGTAAGAATCGACAGCATTCTTAAAGAAAGGCTCTGGGTAACCTCTGACAAAACCCCGTACCAGGAGTTAAATGTGGATGACATGCTTGCCTTTAGCCGTTTGATTAATCCTCAATCGTTGGTCAGCATTTTATCCCATTCTCCTGTTTATGTAGCGCTTCTGAAAAACGGGATGGTGGTGAAATCAATTGATTATCACGCTAATGGCATTCGACAAACCAGTCAGGTAAAAAAGGCGAAGCAGATGGATATGGACCTCACGCTTTTTCAGCCACCTGCCGGATACCGGCATGCCGAAATTTCCGAAATCATGACCATGGACATCAACACACCATTGCCCGGATTAAAATCCGGACAAGACGATCAAAACGGTGATGTTGGATTGCCCCAACTCCCTGATATAAAAAAATAAATCAACCAAAAACTATTCCTATGAATCGTAGAACCATTCACCCCATTTTGCTATTGTTTGTTTTGCTTGCGTGGCTGAATGTACAAGGGCAAAACACGAAAAAAAATGAAGTCACCATTAATCAATGGTTAAATGCGGGCCCATTAGGTATGGAGATGCCTGTTTTTCACAATTCGAAAAATTTAATGGGAAAAACTTTTCAGGCCGGCAAACTATTACAATTTCAGGAAAAACAGATTGACCGGCCGCAAAGTGAAGACGTCTTTGTAAAAAATGGAAAAAAAAGCATTAAATGGACCAAAAAAAGTGGAAATATTGAGTTGGAAACAAACTCAAATAAACCCTTTGCCCTGAACTGGCAACTGACCTACATCCGGACGCACCGTTATATTCCTATCCAAATAGAAGTAAAAACAGCACAGGCTTTTGTTTTAACGGTCAACGGTGAAAAAAAACTTTCGCAAACAACTTTTCAGCAAAAGCCCGCGACAAAAAATGTCACCCTTAAACTGGAACCGGGCAGTTATACCTTACTTATAAAGTCATTATTTAAAAAGAGTGATTCTTTACCCTGGAAAGTTCAGGCAAAGGTTCGGTATGATCAGGAGTTTGGAAAAAAGGCCTTCACCATCACAACTGATAAAGAACAATTTATGGACATCAACCATTTGTTGTTGGGCCAACAGTTGAAAAGAAGTACTTTATCGGACGACGGCAAATGGGTAATGCTGGATTATGCAGAAGCATTTCCACCCGAAGGCAAAACCGAGCGGTGGTTTGATATTAAAGATATTGGAACCGGCCAAACCATCTTTACTTCACGACATACCAGTATCCGTTCGGCTCAATGGGTCCCCGGCGAAAAAGCCATCAGCTATGTGGTAAAACGCGGGGCGCAAACCGAATTGGTTCTTTTCAATTTGGAATCACAAAAAGAAAAACCGCTGTTGGTCAATCTGCAACGTTTTTCCGGTTATCGGTGGAGTCCTGATGGTCGATTTCTCATCTATTCCATCCGTGAAAAACAACAAAAAAATCATTCCGGAGTTTTCAAACTTGAGGGTATGCCTGACCGTTGGCCTTGGTACCGGACGCGTACTCAGCTGTATTTACTTAACAAAGACGACCTGCTAACCCTGCCGCTAACCTATGGCTACCTGACCAATCAGCTCCAGGATATTTCACCTGACGGTCAACGGATTTTATTTTCACAAAGTTTTCCTGATTACCGTCAACGTCCTTTTACCCGTCAGGTACTGATGGAAATGAACCTGAACACCATGCAGACCGACACCCTCTGGAATGTAAATTATGGCGGAAGCGCTTCTTATTCACCGGATGGCAAACAGCTTTTGGTTACGGGAAGTCCATCGATGTTTCATGGCGCAGGCATTCACCTGAAAAAAGCAAAAATCCCTAACAACTATGATATACAAGCCTACATTTACGACCTTAAAACAAAATCGGTAAACCCTATCACCAAAGATTTCAATCCTTCTGTTTCTCAAGTGTACTGGAATCCATTGGATAAATTGATTTATATTTTGGCGGAAGACCGCACGTATAAAGATCTTTGGACTTACAATCCCACATCAAAAACATTTACCAGGCTTGACGCAAAAGTAGACATGGTAAACCAAATGAGTTTTGCCAGACAAAACAACCGTATGGTCTATTCAGGAACCAGCATCTCCTACCCTGCTGTGGCCTGGTATTACAATTTAGACAATGCACAACAGAAAAGAATCGCCAATCCTGAAAAAGATTTTTTCAAGGATGTCAAATTCGGGAAAACGGAAGATTGGAACTTTAAAAACAAACGAGGGGTAACCATCGAAGGACGGGTTTACTACCCACCCGATTACCATCCCGGTAAAAAATATCCTTTAATTGTGTACTATTACGGCGGAACAAGCCCTACAGGTCGTGATTTCAGAGGACGCTATCCTAAAAACTTATTCGCTGCCATGGGCTATATCGTTTACGATTTGCAACCCAGTGGCGCGACGGGTTACGGACAAGATTTTTCTGCCTTACACGTTAATGGGTGGGGAAAAGAAAATGCAGAAGATATTATTGAAGGCACAAAAAAATTCATCAAATCCCACCCGCAGGTTGATGCAAATGCGGTAGGTTGCCTTGGCGCTTCCTATGGTGGTTATATGACCATGTATCTGCAAACGCAAACCGACCTTTTTGCTACCGCCATTGCCCATGCCGGAATTAGTTCAATTACCTCGTATTGGGGACAAGGTTATTGGGGATATTTGTATAGCTCGGTAGCCTCGGCAAACAGCTACCCCTGGAACAATAAAAAATTATATGTGGGCCATAGCCCCCTTTATTTGGCTGATAAAATTCATACGCCATTGTTACTGCTGCATGGCACCGCCGATACCAATGTCCCAACCGGAGAAAGCATTCAACTTTATACCGCATTGAAATTATTGGGCCGTGAGGTTGAGCTGGTGGAAGTTGAAGGTCAGGATCATCACATTATGGATTATAAAAAACGGATTCTTTGGCAAAAAACCATTTTTGCCTGGTTTGATAAGTACCTCAAACATCAACCCCAGTGGTGGGAAGCCATGTATCCAAAGAAAGATTTATAGCGGGTGTCTGATAAAAAGATTGATCGATAAAAAAGTAAACAATGGATCAGGAAACAAAAAAAGAGGTATTCGCCTTCTTATCAACCTATTTAACAGATCAGCGTAAGCAACTTTTTGATCAGGTAATTCAATACCGTACAAGGCATATTACCGTAGTACTCGAAGACATCTATCAGCCCCACAATGCCAGTGCGGTGCTGCGCAGTGCCGATTTAACAGGCATTCAGGACATTCACATCATCGAAAACAGAAATCAATACGAGGTCAATCCCGAGGTAGCTATGGGTTCCTCAAAGTGGCTTAACCTAATAAAATACAACGAGTCCAACGAAAACACCTTAAAAGCTTACGAATCACTGCGAAAACAGGGATATCGAATTGTTGCTACCACGCCACACACCAACGACAAAAATCTGGATGAGATTTCCATAGACAATAAAATGGCGCTGGTGTTTGGTACTGAACTCAAAGGACTGTCAGAAACCGCCATTCAAAATGCGGATGAATACCTGCGTATTCCCATGTACGGATTCACCGAGAGTTATAATATTTCCGTTTCGGCTGCACTCACTTTGTATACCCTGACAGAAAAAATGAGAAAATCGGATATTCCCTGGCAATTGTCGGAAGAGGAGAAATTGGATATTTTGCTGGAATGGACACGAAGAAGCATCAAACGTTCCGATTTAATTGAAAAAGAATTTTTTCTGCGCAGGAAAAACCAATGATTGATTTGTTTCTACTATTTTTTTTGATAATTTTACCGGAAAATTAATCACGTAAAATAAATAGATCATGGGAAAAGGCGACAAAAAGACAAAACGAGGAAAAATTGTTAACGGATCATACGGACGAACCAGACGTAGAAAACCCTTAAAGAAAAAATACATTCCTGAAGTGAAGGTTGCCGAAGAACCTAAAGTTGAAGTTCCGGTAGAGGAAAAACCGAAAAAGAAAGCAGCACCAAAAAAGGCAGCAACAAAGAAACCTGCCGCAGTAAAAAAAGCAACGAAAACAACCACAAAAAAGGCAGCTGTTAAGAAAAAGGAAGAGGTAACTGAAGAGAAACCGGCAGCCAAAAAAGCGGCTCCTAAAAAGCCGAAAGAGGCGAAAGCAGAAGAAAAATAATCAACAACCATTTAACGGGGCACTTGCCCCGTTTTTTTATTGAGTTCCTTTACGAAAGGCAGCGGCAAGTGCTTTAAAACGATCGCCACGATGTTCGAAATTATGAAATTGGTCGTAGCTGGCCGCCGCCGGTGAAAGCAAACAGGAATGTACCTTTTCGGATTTTTGCAAAATACTGAAAACCTCCTCCAAATCAGTTACTTTATAAAGATTTTGACCGGTCTGCTTTTGGCCAAACAGGTCAAACATACGCTTACCTGCCTTTCCCAGAAAAAAGAAATTCCCAATTTGTGACGCTGCCAAAAAATCAACAAGGCAGGAATAATCAAGCCCCCTATCGAAGCCACCCAGTATCAAAGCATCCACCTTGCCTAAGGTTTGCACTGCTGCACGGGTCGCTTGGGGAATGGTAGCAATGCTATCGTTGACAAACCTGATTCCGCCATAAGTCCCCACCTCTTCAAGCCGGTGAGCCAACGGTTTAAAACCATTTAAACCGGCATAAATCTCATCGCCGGTTAACCCCACTGAATGGGCTGCTTTCGACGCTAACAAAATATTTTGCAAATTATGATCTCCCTGAAGTCCTGTGCGCTGAAGCAGTGTCGCCGGTTTTACTGTGGAACCAAAAAGAATTTCCGTTTCTTTTTTAATGTCCGACATGAGCTGACAACGACTGTTTTTGATGCCAGGGCCACAGAACGCTATATCCCCGGTTTGTTGAAATCGAAAAATATTTTCTTTGGCATGACGGTAGGTCTCAAAATTTTCAAAAAAATCGAGATGCTCGGGAAACAGGTTGATTAAAACAGCCACATGGGGTGAATGATCTACATATTGCAATTGATGGGCGGAAAGTTCATATACAACAACCGTATCTTCCTCAATATCATTGATAAAATCAAATGCCGGCAGGCCGATATTACCCATTAATAACACCTTCCGGTTTGCTTGTTTCAAAAGATGATAAGTTAAACTGGCCGTAGTGCTTTTGCCTTTTGTTCCGCTAATTCCAATGGTTTGTCTGCCATAAATTTTCAGAAACAGGTTGGTTTGCGAGGTGATTTTTATGGCCTTTTCTTTCGGAAAAGCCGGTAGTTTTACCCCGGGCGACTTAATAACCCAATCATAATTATCGATAGCATCCAGGTAATCCGGCCCACAATGCAGGTCAACTCCTTCCCATTCCTTTTCATGGGGAATTTCACTTGCATCGGCAATTCCAAGATGAATTTCCGGTAAATTACGGTGCAGGAGTTTAAAAGTAGACTTCCCTTCCCTGCCAAAGCCCAATATCAAAACTTTACTTCCCTTTGGGAAAAGACTATGAAGATATTTAATCATCCTTCTTTATTGATTTTAACTTTTCATTAAGAGCCTGTTCTATCAGCCAATAAAATGCATCAGGCACCCGGTGTACCGCCTGCCAATTTGCCAGCAGTTCAGAAAATGTGTTTTCCCGGTTATCCATCCCATTCGGATTAAGCAGTGCGGGACGTGGAGCATTTGGCAAATGAAAGGCTTTCCAAAGTGAAGCATTCACCTCTTTAGGAGTCCCCACACACTCAAAGGGTTTGATGGCTGCGTGGCCGTCAAGCTCATCCAAAATCGGTTTGAGAGACAAATCGTCGAGCAGGTTTTTGCCGAAAATCTTCTCAAGGGTATCCGGTGGAATAAATGGAGATAAAATAATGTACGTGAACAAACATTTCGGACAGTGTCCACACCAACGATCGGTCTTACTCCCCACATTGCAACTCCTGAAGCTGTAAAAATGTTGCGGATAGTTTGAAAAAAGAGCGGCAATTTGCAATTCGTTCAGCGGGCGAAGAAAGCTAAAATAATACAATTCAGGATGAATGTAATGCTTGACATACCAGGCAAAATCATCCTCAAACTCCAATGACTTTGAATACTGGTGATTTATTTTCAGCCCAGGAACAGTGCTTTCGTTGGCACTGTTTTCATTAGAAAGGGCAATATATTTCGATCCCGAAGCAATTGCCGTCAGCGATGACACAAACGCCAGCAAAGCAGAAAATGGCGTATGCCCGTTTAAGAATCCCGATTTATTCAGTTCGATAAGTTTAGAATCCAGAAAACGGTTTACGATTACGGATTCATCAGCACTAAAACCTCCAATATCG
>CBETNY010000038.1:0-9168 GCA_965537275.1 uncultured bacterium
CAAACCCGATAGACGTGTAACCCATACCCACGAAGGAAGTATCGGTAACCTTTGTCTTAAAGAAATTCGTGAGAAATTTGAAGCTCAACTGAAGGGTTAAGTTTTTCAGTAATATCTTTTGTGGTTAGAAAAGATAGTTTTAGTAATTGTCTAATAATATATATTATGTTAAATAGGGTTTGTCTAAGAAAGGGAGAACATTGCGTCCTCCCTTCCCATTTTAATTATCGATTATTTAACTCTTTGAGTTTATCATTCATTTTCAAACGAGCATAAGCTTCTTTTAAAGCATGGAGCGTGGGCTCATCGTCCGGGCGAATCTGTAGCGCTTGTTCGAGCCACGGAACCGCTTTTTTTAGATGTTCATTCGCTTTGGCAATCAATGCATTGTATTCTTTTACTTTTTCCAATGGCAAGTCATTGGCCTTTTTTTGCAACTTGGCTGCAGCATTTACGTAAATTGCACCGATGTTGTAAACCGCTTCAAAAAATTTCGGATTGACTTCCAATGCTTTTTTGTAATATTGTTCAGCCAATTCAGGTTTACCCATGTCATCATAGCTTTTTCCGATAAGGAAATTAAAATTCGCGTTGGAAGGATTATCCGGTTGTTTGGCAATGGCCTCTTTCAAACTGGCAATCAACTCATCAGCCTGACCTCTTTCGAGGAACAATTGTGCCTGTTCGAGTAAAAGACTTAAGTTTTCGGGAAAACGTTTTCTACCCAATTCGATGGCTTTTTGAGCGCCTAAAGTATCACCCAGTTGTTGAAGTGAACGGTTATAATAAATAAAGATGCGTGGTTCGTTAAAATTGGCATCAATACATTTTTTAAGGTATTCGGCGGCTACCTTCGGATCGTCTCCCAATACACCACTGATGCCGATATTAAAAGCGGCTGTGGTATCAAAGGAATTCACACTTTGGGCTACTTTAAAGGCATCTTTAAAATAGACAATGGCCTGTTTGTAGTCTTTTTTCTTAAAAACTTCAGCCCCTTTTGCATAAAATACCGCCGTTAATTTTTTGATATATTCATTGGCTTCCTTTGTGAATTTCTTTTTCACATCCAATTCCTTGGCTTTATTTAAACCTTCCAATGCTTTTTCAGCGGCATTAGGGTCCAGTTTAGTAAAAGCAGGCAACGGAGACGAGGCAATTGAATAATAGATACGTCCATAATATAACCACGTCTTAGGGTCCATTTTGGTTTTTTCATGCTTGACAGCCAAATCAATTTTTTCTTTGGCTTTGTCAAGCTGACCTTTTTCCATGTACATAAATGCACTGGTGCGGTTGCTTCTCTGAGCGAATCCTGCGCTTGCAAACAACAGCGCCATTGTCATTGCTAAAATTATTTTCTTCATAGTTTATATTTTAAAAAGTGCAAAGATATAAATTACAACAATTATACCATATCTCAGGTATATTTTAAGTGTTTCTAAACAAATTTATTCGTCGATATCGGTTGATGTTTCCTGTTCAGGTGCTGCATCCTCCCCTTCTGTAACATTGTTATCAGTTTCATTATCAGATATTTCAGATCCTTGCCCCTCTTCTTCAAGTGCGTCAAACACTTCGACCTTGGCAACAGCGGCAATTTCATCTCCATCTTTCAGGTTAATCAGTTTAACACCTTGAGTAGCACGGCCCATGACCCGTAAATCGACGACCGGAATCCGGATGGTAATGCCTGATTTGTTAATAATCATTAAATCATCTTCATCCGTAACATTTTTAATGGCAATTAAATTGCCGGTTTTTTCGGTAATGTTTATAGTTTTCACTCCTTTACCGCCACGGTTGGTGATTCGGTAATCATCTAAAGGTGATCGTTTACCATATCCTTTTTCCGAAACAACCAGAATATCATCTTCATCTCCATTGTTGACGCAAATCATTCCGACTACTTCGTCCTTCTCTCCATTAAGGGTAATACCCCTCACTCCTGCTGCAGTTCTTCCCATGGCCCTCACTTTATTTTCAGGAAACCGGATGGCTCTTCCCGATTTTAGGGCAAGCAGTACCTCATTGTTCCCATTGGTCAGGCGTGCAGCCAACAACTCATCCCCTTCGTGGATGGTAATGGCATTAATGCCATTGGTTCTTGGCCGGGAATAAGCTTCCAGCGAAGTTTTCTTAATGGTTCCATTTTTAGTGGCCAAAATGATGAAGTTGTTATGAATATAATCCTCATCTTTCAGGTCTTTGATATTGATATAGGCTTTCACCGAATCGTTGGCACCAATTTGAATAAGGTTTTGAATGGCCCGTCCTTTTGACGTTTTTGTACCTTCCGGTATTTCAAAAACCCGCAGCCAATACACTTTACCTTCCTGGGTAAACAACAACATATAATTATGGTTGGTTGCGACAAAAAGATGTTCCAGGAAATCCTCATCGCGCGTGGTGCTACCGCGCGATCCGCGGCCTCCCCTACTCTGAACACGATACTCACTTAATGGAGTACGTTTGATATAGCCCATATGCGAAATGGTAATGACCACCGGCTCATCCGGGATAACGTCTTCCATACGGATATCTTCGGCTGTATATACAATTTCCGAACGGCGTTCGTCGCCATACTTTTCCTTTATGCGTAACAATTCCTCTTTAATAATGTTCATCCGCATATCCACATCCGCCAGGATGGCTTTGAGTGAGGCAATCAATTCTTGCAAGGCCTGGTAGTCGGCTTTTAATTTCTCCCCTTCAAGACCCGTAAGTTTTTGTAAACGCATATCCAAAATGGCACGGGCTTGAATTTCGGAAAGCTCAAAATTGGCCATTAAACCGGTTCGTGCTTCTTCGGGGGTTTTAGAGCCTCTGATAAGCGCAATTACTTCGTCAATATGATCTAAGGCTATAATCAATCCTTCGAGTACATGGGCTTTTTTCTCTGCCTCACGCAAATCGTAACGGGTACGACGAATCACAACCTCATGGCGGTGTTCCACGTAGTGATGAATCAAATCTTTGAGGTTCAGGGCCTCTGGACGGCCATTGACCAGCGCAATGTTGTTTACACTGAACGAACTTTGTAAAGCGGTGAGTTTATAAAGTTTGTTAATGACAATACTGGACAGGGCATCGCGTTTTAAATCGTAAACGATACGCATGCCATTGCGATCCGACTCGTCATTAATGTCGGCAATACCTTCAATTTTCTTTTCATTTACCAGGTCAGCAGTTTTTTTGATCATATCCGCTTTGTTGACCTGATAAGGCAACTCAGTCACAATGATGCGCTCACGGCCCGAACTGGTTTCTTCCACATTTACCCTGCTTCGGATGACAATGCGGCCACGGCCGGTTTCAAAAGCCGATTTAACACCTTCGTAGCCGTAAATGATACCGCCGGTGGGGAAATCGGGTGCTTTGATGTGTTCCATCAATTCCGGAATAGTGATTTCGGGATTATCGATGTAGGCAATGATTCCATCCACCACTTCCGAAAGGTTATGAGGTGGCATGTTGGTGGCCATACCCACCGCAATTCCCGAAGCTCCGTTAACCAATAAATTGGGAATCAAGGCAGGTAATACGGTAGGTTCAAGAATGGTGTCGTCAAAATTGAGCTGATGATCAACCGTTTCTTTATCCAAATCGGTAAGCATCTCCTCGGCAATTTTATGCAAGCGTGCCTCGGTATAACGCATGGCTGCCGGACTATCACCGTCCACCGAGCCAAAGTTACCCTGTCCGTCGACCAACGGGTAGCGCAACGACCAATCCTGAGCCATACGCACCATGGTATCATAAACAGATGTATCGCCATGGGGATGGAACTTTCCCAATACCTCCCCTACGATTCTCGCTGATTTTTTATAAGGACGGTTTGAAAAAACACCCAACTCGTGCATCCCAAATAATACCCTTCGGTGAACCGGTTTCATTCCATCACGGACATCAGGTAAGGCCCTTGCCACAATTACAGACATCGAATAATCGATGTATGCTGATTTCATCTGGTTTTCAATGTTGACCCTTACAATTCTTTCACCTTCATGAACACTTTCCATGCAGTCTTCTCCTTCTTGTTAATATTATTTTTATAAAGGATGCAAAATTACGATTTTAATAGGAATTATAAAAGGTTTTTAATGCTTCAAATGGGTATAGTTTTAACAAATATCTGTTAACAAAAAGGAATTCTTTTTGTGCTTCATTCAAAATAGGACTTTACTTTTGTTAGTAACAAGGAGCAAATTTATTAAAATGCCCACATGGCAGGTTGAATTTTTCACACAAAAAAACAAATTTGTTTTGTTTTGGTGTCCTGCTTATGCTTAATTTTGCTCCATCAATTTTGTAATTTGATTAAGAACACATGGACGCAAAATTTTCTAAGAGAATGAAAGATGTCATGTCGTATAGCCGCGAAGAAGCCATACGACTTGGAAATAATTATATAGGTCTGGAGCACTTGCTGTTAGGAATCTTACGTGAAGGAGATGGCCTGGCAGTTCAATTTCTGAAGTTTTTTGGTGTTGATTTGAAAAAATTAAAACATGAACTGGAATCTGCCATCATTAATCCAGACCAGCAAGGTATGGAAGCTGAAAACATTCCTGTGGTAAAGCAAGCTGAAAAAGCGTTAAAAATCACCTACCTCGAAGCAAAAGTCTTTCATAGCGAATTGATTGATACCGAGCACCTGCTATTAGCCATTCTAAAGGATGATAATAATTTGGTTACACACAAATTAGAACTTTCAGGCGTCAATTATCAATTGGTAAAAGACGAACTTAAAAGCACGATGAAGGAGAAGGAGAATAAGCCAATGCGTCGCGGCTTTTCTGCTGAATTGTCGGGAGAAACGGAAGATGATATGAATCAGCCGGGGGGCTCACACGGGGGGCAGAAAAAACCTGTTGAATCCAAATCGAAAACACCGGTACTGGATAATTTTGGTCGCGATTTAACCCGTGCAGCCGAAACAGGGCGACTCGATCCCATTGTGGGACGTGACAAAGAGCTTGAACGAATTGCTCAGGTATTAAGCCGGCGCAAAAAGAACAATCCTATTTTGATTGGAGAACCCGGAGTGGGCAAATCGGCCATTGCCGAAGGACTGGCCCTGCGTATTGTGCACCGCCAGGTGTCACGGGCGCTTTTTAACAAAAGAATTGTTACCCTCGATTTGGCATCGCTGGTGGCAGGAACAAAATACAGAGGGCAGTTTGAAGAGAGAATGAAAGCCGTTCTAAACGAATTGACCAAAAATCCGGATATTATTTTATTTATTGATGAAATTCATACCATTGTGGGCGCCGGCAATGCCACAGGATCGCTTGACGCATCCAACATGTTTAAACCGGCATTGGCGCGCGGCGAACTGCAATGTATCGGGGCTACTACCCTGGATGAATACCGTCAGTATATTGAAAAAGACGGCGCGTTGGAGAGACGATTCCAGAAAGTATTGGTGGATCCTACTACCCCTGAAGAGACCATTCACATTCTTGAGAACATCAAAGAGAAATATGAAGATCATCATTTGGTCACCTATTCGCCTGAGGCCATTCGTGCCTGCGTGAGTTTGACGGACCGGTACATCAGCGACCGGTTTCTTCCCGACAAAGCCATTGATGCCCTGGATGAAGCCGGAGCACGGGTGCACATCCGGAACATACACGTCCCGGCAGAAATTATCAACCTTGAAAAATCCATCGAAGAAATCCGGGTAAAAAAACTGAATTCCATCGGCGCTCAGAAGTTTGAAGAGGCTGCTCAGTTCAGGGATATCGAACGCCGTTTTACCGAAGAACTTGAAAAAGCAAAACAACGCTGGGAAGAGGATACAAAAATTAACCGGGAAGAGGTAACCGAAGAAAATGTGGCTGAAGTCGTTGCCATGATGACCGGTATTCCGGTGACCAATATTGCACAAAGCGAAAGTCAGCGACTGATTAAAATGGAACCTGAACTACAAAAAGAGGTGATTGGTCAGGATAATGCCATCACGAAAGTAGTGAAAGCCATTCGGCGGAACCGTGCCGGATTAAAAGATCCCAACAAACCCATCGGATCGTTTATCTTCTTAGGTCCTACCGGTGTGGGAAAAACTTATCTGGCTAAAATGCTGGCCAAGTATATGTTCGATTCGGAAGATGCGCTCATTCGTGTCGACATGAGTGAATATATGGAGAAATTTGCGGTATCACGGCTTGTAGGAGCGCCTCCCGGCTATGTTGGATATGAAGAAGGTGGACAGTTAACCGAAAAGGTGCGACGCAAACCCTACTCCATTGTTTTGCTTGATGAAATTGAAAAAGCACATCCTGATGTCTTCCACCTGCTGCTGCAGGTACTTGATGATGGTGTCCTTACGGATAGCCTGGGACGTAAAGTTGATTTCAAGAACACCATTATTATCATGACCTCCAATATTGGCTCCAGACAGTTGAAAGATTTTGGTCAGGGAGTGGGTTTTTCTACCGAAGCAAAAAGACAAAGCCGTGCAAGCCATGCCCATGGTGTCATTGAGAACGCCCTAAAACGTTCCTTTGCTCCCGAGTTCCTCAATCGAATTGACGATGTGGTCATTTTTGATTCGTTGGAAAAATCATCCATTTATAAAATTATTGACATTGAGCTTTCTCATCTGTATGGACGTATACAGGAAATGGGTTACAAAATCAAGGTGAGTGCCAAGACCAAAGATTTTATCATTGAGAAAGGTTGGGACGAACAATTTGGGGCACGACCCCTGAAAAGAGCCATTCAAAAATACATTGAAGATCCGTTGGCTGAAGAGATTATAAAAAGTAATCTTTCGGAAAACGACACCATTCACATTGACTATGATGCTAAAAAAGAGGATATTAAAGTAAGAATTGCCAAGGCCAGGCAGGTAAAATCAGGACAAAGAAAAGCTTTGCCAAAAAAAGAAGAGCCCGGCTCGAATTAAATAGAAGTTTCCGTTCTTAAAATAAAAAAAGCCGCTTATTGCGGCTTTTTTTATGGAATATTGATTCCTGTTTATTTCAGAATCCCTTTACCAATCACCAAACGTTGTATCTGGTTGGTTCCTTCATAAATTTGGCAAAGTTTGGCATCACGCATCATTTTTTCCACAAGGTAATCGGTTGAATAACCTTCACCGGCCATTATCTGCACGGCATCGGTAGTTACCTTCATTGCCACATCTGAAGCATACATTTTACTCATAGCCGAAAGCAGGTTTTTCGATTTTTGACCATGATCGTAGGCCCATGCCGAATGCCAGGTCAATAAACGGGCTGTTTCCACTTCGGTTGCCATATCGGCCAACATAAAACTGACTCCCTGATTCACGGTAATGGGTTTGCCAAACTGAATCCTGTTTTTGGCCCATTTTAATGAAGTTTCGTAAGCAGCTCTTGCGTTCCCCACACTAAGGGCAGCCACACCGGTACGGGTACGCTCGAAAGTTTTCATGGCCAGGATAAAGCCCTGACCTTCGCCACCAATCATATTTTCCTTGGGAACTTCCACATCTTCAAAAATAAATTCGGTTTGAACAGAAGCGCGCTGTCCCATCTTCGAAAGGTTTGAAACCACTTTTACACCCGGCGATTTTGTGGGAACCACAAATGCACTTAAGCTACGCGCCCCTTTCTCGGGATTCACCATGGCAAAAACCGTAACAAATTCAGAAACAGCTCCATTGGTAATATAACGCTTGTGTCCGTTTAAGATGTATTTATCACCATGAAGAATGGCCGTTGATTTAATTCCCGCCACATCCGATCCGGCATTGGGCTCGGTTAAAGCATAAGCAGCAACGCCTTTGGCTTCAATAATTTGACCAAAAAATCTTTTTTTCTGTTCTTCACTGGCACCCAATAAAAGCGGAGTCAAAGCAAGGGTATTGGCATCCAAACAAATTCCAATTCCAACACATCCGGCACCCAGTTCCTCCGACGATAGCGCACTTTCAAATATATTGTTGCCATTACCACCATACTCCACCGGAATGGGGCCATTCATCAAACCTTCTGCATAGGCTTTTTTCACAATGTCCCATGGAAATTCAGCCGACTCATCATATTTTCTTGCATTGGGAATCATCTCCCTTTGGGCGAAATCGCGTACTTTCTCGCGTAATTCAATTTGTTTTGGTTCTAAAGAAAAATCTACCATAATAATTTAAGTGTTTAGTTTTTAAGATTATAACTCCGACATCTGCCCGATCAGGCCATTCAAGAGCGCAAACAAATGTACATTTTCTGTGGGATATTTTTTAATTTAGTCAAATATTTTTTTCAACAGGTACCCAAATCGGTAAAAACAGATGGCACTTCATCCCCTTATTTCAGGTTTTAAAACTTACCTGCAACTCGAACGAAACCTTTCGAAGAACACAGTGGAAGCTTACCTGCACGATGTCGATTTATTTTACCGTTTTATGTTGAAAAATTTTCCAAAAAAAAATATTCAAACCATACTGCTGAGCGATTTGCAGGCTTTTATCACTGAAGTTGGTGACTGGGGTCTGGGTGCCTACAGTCAAAGCAGGGTGGTCTCGGGACTCAAGGCCTTTTTTAATTTTTTAATGCTCGAAAAGGTACTTACCCGGAACCCTGCCAGCCTTCTCGAATCTCCCAAATTGGGCCAAAAGCTGCCGGTGGTGCTTACCGAAGACGAGGTGATGGCCATCATCGACAGTGTTGACCTGTCGCAACCCGAAGGGGAACGCAACAAAGCAATTTTGGAAGTACTTTATGGCTGCGGCCTGCGCGTATCGGAACTGATTAACCTGCAACTTTCTCATTTACATTTTAAGGAAGAGGTTATTCTGGTAACGGGAAAAGGAAACAAACAACGATTGGTACCCATCGGGGCTGCAGCTCGTAAACAAATGGAAATTTATATCCGGAAGGTACGAATAAACGGAAAAATTGACGCTTCGGCCTACAACACGGTTTTCCTAAATAGAAACGGCAAGGCACTTTCGCGTCAAATGATTTTTTTGATGATAAAAAAACAGGCTAATGTTGCAGGCATCTCAAAAATTGTTAGTCCGCATACTTTCAGGCATTCGTTTGCTACCCACCTGGTACAACATGGGGCCGATTTGAGGGCCGTACAGCAACTGCTAGGTCATGTTTCGATTACCACAACGGAAATCTATACCCATCTCAATACTAATGATTTAAGAACTACCATCGAGAAATTTCATCC
>CBETNY010000039.1:0-9038 GCA_965537275.1 uncultured bacterium
TTCTTTTTTTTATCCGGCCGGTAAAAAACCCTAGTGCATCAAATGGAGGTGCTTAAAATACAAATAAATAAACAGGGCCGTAATACTCAATTCAAATAAAGGAAAGGGCAACCCGTGAATGTACAATTTGGGAATAATCAACATGATTAATTGCGCCAAAGCATAAAAATGAAATCCTATTTTCCGGAAGTTCCACATCAAAATAGCCCCTGTAAGCGACAGTCCGGCAAAAAGGGCCTGTAAGAGGTAGAAACTACGGGAAATATCGAGGAGGCCACTAATGTTCATCTGATTTCCAAGAAAATCCAAGCTCTCCTGCCCACCAAAAAGCTGGCGAAACTGATCATAAAACAGCGTAAGCATGGCATTGGAAAACAAAGTCATGCCACTGCCCAAAAAGGTTAATATACAAATTACTGCCAATAAACGGGGTCGTTCAGCCTGCTCCATCATTTCATTACTTGGTGTGTTTGCTATTGGGTAGGAACACCGGTTTACGGAATTCCTGAGGCCCTACTTAAAAATCGCTGCGAAATTAAAGAAAATCATTGTCAATTCGTTTCGAAATATTACTTTTGCGCCAATTTTGCCCTTTGAAGGTGAAAACAATTCTATTTCAATCAATTAATAATACCATTGACAAATAAAATAAACATGCAAAACGAAATTCAAACCCTTGATCAGCTAAACCAGCACATTGTGGAAAATCCTGCCAGTATGATTTATTTTTATAACGATCATTGTGCCCCCTGCCTCAGTCTGAGACCAAAGGTGATTAAAATGATTCAGGATGATTTTCCCAAGATGAAACTGGCCTTTATCAATTCGGAGAAATACCCTGAACTCCCGGCACAATTTCAGGTATTTTCCAATCCCACTTTGATTACTTTTTTTGATGGTCGCGAGTACCGACGCGAAAGCAAATACATTTCCATTCCACAACTGTCGGAAGGTATCGATCGCCCCTATCGCATGATTTTTGAGAATTAAAATCGCATGCGCGGCTGTAAAACCGCTTTTCGATTTCAAGTAACAGACTATTAAAAAGTCAGTCCACCATTTGAAGGATTGATAAGCTACTACAAACCAGGCAACAAGGCTTCAGGAAGTTCATAATCGACCGTTTGCAAAAAGGCAATGCTTTTTTCAATTTCGTCGTGCATAATTTTATCGTGTTCAACAAAACTGACCTGTTCGCGGTATTGGGCAACAAAGCGCTCAAGATAGGGAGACGATTTGAGCGGTCTTCGAAACTCGAGGGCTTGGGCCGCATTAAACAATTCAATGGCAAGAATCCGTTCAAGATTTTGTGCGGTTTTCCAGGCTTTGGTGGCAGCATTGGCACCCATACTCACGTGATCTTCCTGACCTTGTGAAGAGACAATGGAATCAACCGAAGCCGGAGTACAAAGCTGTTTGTTTTGATTCACAATAGAAGCGGCGGTATATTGAGGAATCATAAAACCGGAATGGAGGCCCGGGTTTGCCACCAAAAACGAAGGAAGCCCACGGCTTCCGCTAATCAGCTGGAAGGTCCTTCTTTCGGAAATATTTCCCCATTCGGAAACGGCGATGGCCAGGTAATCAAGTGCCAGGGCCAAAGGTTGTCCATGAAAGTTTCCGCCCGAAATCACCAAATCCTCATCAGGGAAAATGGTCGGATTGTCAGTAACGGCATTAATCTCTTCGGACAATACCGAAGCGACATGGTTAACTGCATCTTTTGAGGCACCATGTACTTGCGGAATACAGCGAAACGAGTACGGATCCTGCACATGGGCTTTGTGCTGGTTGATCAAGTCGCTGCCATCGAGCATCATCCGAAACCGTTCGGCAGTTTGAATCTGTCCCAAATGATGACGCAATTGGTGCAATCCCGGATAAAAAGGCTCAATCCGTCCATCGAAAGCATCCAACGAAAGGGCTCCGATAATATCAGCCATATCGGAAAGCCTAAAGACTTTCAGCACGGTGTATACGCCATAGGCAGCCATAAATTGGGTGCCATTGAGTAAGGCAAGTCCCTCTTTCGATTGCAGTTGAATGGGTTCCCAACCCATTTGGGCCAGGATGTCGGCCGCTTTTCTTTTTTCATTTTTGTAATAAACCTCTCCTTTTCCAAGCAAGGGCAACGACATATGCGCCAGAGGGGCCAGATCGCCCGAAGCCCCCAACGATCCCAGTTGATAAACCACCGGAATGATATCGTGGTTATACAAATCTATCAACCGTTCAACGGTTTTTAGTTGCACCCCCGAATGGCCGTACGAAAGCGACTGAATTTTCAAAAGCAACATCAATTTCACAATGGGCACCGGCACCTCATCGCCTACACCACTGGCATGCGACATTACCAGGTTTTCCTGCAAATGACCCAGGTCTTCGTGCGAAATTTTCTTATTATACAAGGCACCAAAACCCGTATTAACACCATAAATCGGCTCATCGCTTTTTTCCATGCGTTTGTCCAGATAATTCCGGCAACGCTCAATATTACCTCTTGACTTCTCCGAAAGTTTCAACCGGTAATTGTTTTTTATGATGGTAAAAACCTTTTTAAAAGTTAATTTTTCATCATTGATAATGTGATAATTGTCCATTTTATCTTTTATCTATTGATTTAAAATCTGAATCATTTTATCAAGCGGCACTTGTTGCTGCTCTCCTGTTTTCATATTTTTCAGGCTTAAATTTCCTGTTTCACGCTCTTGCTCACCAATCAACACCACAAAAGGAATCTGTTTTTGATCGGCATACTTCATCTGTTTTTTCATTTTAGCCACATCGGGATACAATTCGGAGGCAATTCCTGCCGCCTGTAACTGTTGCAACACCTGCAAAGCATAAGCCTCTTCCTTTCCACCAAAATTCACCAGCAACACTTTACTGGTCAGAATGGCTTCTTCGGGAAATCCATTCATATCGGTAAGCACATCATAAATACGATCGGCACCAAACGAAACGCCTACGCCCGAAACATCAGGCAAACCAAATATACCGGTTAAATTATCGTAACGACCGCCGCCGCATATACTTCCCATTTTCACATCTGCCGCTTTCACCTCGATGATGGCCCCGGTGTAATAGTTTAGTCCCCTTGCCAGGGATTGGTCAATTTCTATTTCAGCATTTAACGAGAAAGGTTCTAACCGGTCCAAAATTTCGTTGAGTTCGGCAAGTCCCTGCGACCCATCCCGGGTATGACCAATCAATTCTTTCAGGCAATTCATCCTGGAACGATTGTCGCCGCTTAAGTTGAGCACCGGTTCCAGGTGATCAATGGCTTCCTGCTCAATGCCTTTTTCACGCAGTTCGGCATACACTTTTTCAACGCCAATTTTATCGAGTTTATCCATGGCCACGGTAATATCAATCAAACGCTCGGGATGGCCAATGGTTTCGGCAATTCCACTTAACAGCTTTCTGTTGTTGAGTTTAATGATCACCTTAATGTTCAAACGGGTAAACACCTCATCAATCATGCGGATAAGGTCCACTTCATTAAGCAGCGAGTTCGATCCAATTACATCCACATCACACTGATAAAACTCACGATAACGACCTTTTTGAGGACGGTCGGCACGCCAAACAGGCTGCATCTGGTAACGCTTAAACGGAAAACTGATTTCATTCCGGTGTTGCACCACAAACCGGGCAAACGGCACGGTCAGGTCGTAGCGCAACCCTTTTTCACTAATTTGCGTACTCATTTTCAACGAATTCTTCTCGCGGAGAAGCTGGTCGTCGGCTTTGGAAAGAAAATCACCAGAATTCAGAATCTTAAACAACAGTTTATCGCCTTCTTCACCATATTTTCCAAGCAAAGTGGAAAGATTCTCCATAGCCGGTGTCTCGATCGGCTGGTAGCCGAACTTTTCAAACACTTGACGAATGGTGGTAAAAATATAATTCCGGCGGCTCATCTCGAGGGGACCAAAATCGCGGGTTCCTTTTGGAATAGAAGGTTTTTGTGCCATATTGATACTTTCTTTTGTCTTCAACTATTTTTCTGGCGGCAAAGGTACAAATTTGGTATTGTCAACCGCTTCTCCTTTTAAGTTTTGAGCTAAAGCGCACTGCAAAATAGAATGAATGCAAAAAGGAAGAGACGAAACGTAAACTAAAACGGCTATCCACCGACAAAAAACCAATGCTCTAATGTTCAAACGCCAAACTATTTTGGGGCTTTTTTGAGCAAATACAGGGCGATAATCAAATAAATAAAATTAGGAATCCAGGCCCCCAGTGCCGGCGATAAATTTCCTAAGGTGGAAAAAACCGTCGAAATTTGCATCAGCAGGATATAACTAAAAGCCAGGGTAATTCCCAATCCCAGGTGCAAACCAATGCCCCCCCTCACCTTCCGGCTTGTCAGTGCAACCCCCATTAAAGTCAAAATCAAAATAGCGGCCGGACCGGCCAACCGTTTGTTTTTCTCAATTTCATACTTTTTATAAGCCAGCGATCCCTTTTCTTTTTCTTTTTTGATATAATCGTTCAACACAAAGAAATTCATTTCCTCGTAATGCTGTTTTATTTTATACAAATCGGTGGGTTTCAAAGCCAGCGTGGTATCTTTGGCATAGCCTTTTTCAAGATGCTGTTTACCCAGCGAATCGACGGTTCGGATATAATAATCGGAAATAACCCACTTGTGCTTGGCGGTATCCATCACAATTTTTCGGGCATTGAGTTTATAGACCAGCTTAAGGTGATCGTATTTTTCGAGAGAAAACCGAAATCCGGTACGTCGTTCCACATTGTACGACTCCACATAAGCAAAAGTCCCGGGACTCAACTGCACATGAATATTTTTTTCAGAATCACGGGTAAGGTTCTCAACATAAGTATTCATAAAAATTCGAAGCTTATGATTGGTTTTCGGAATAAGAAAGTTCCCCATATAAAACGACAAAATTGCCAGAAAAAGGGCGGCAAGCAGATACGGCCGCAGCAAACGTCTGAAACTGATTCCACTGCTAAGCATGGAAATAATCTCCGTATTTCCGGCCAACCTGGAGGTGAAGAAAATCACCGAAATAAAGGTAAACAGGTAGATGAAAAGGTTAATGAAATAAGGGATAAAGTTGAGGTAATAGTCAAAAATAATGGCATGTAAAGGTGCCTGGTGGCTGATGAAGGTTTCAATTTTCTCGGAAATATCGAATACAATCACCACAACAATCAACAGTGCAATGGAATAAAAAAATGTTCCAAGAAATTTTTTAATTATATACCAGTCAAGTATTTTCATTCCGGATAAGGGCTGTTTGTTGTCACGATGCGTGATGCACTTTTCAAAACCATTAAAACATCAATCATGATTAGCGGTGGAAAGATACGGTATTTTTTCACATTCAACGTATTTTACAATCGTTGTTTAACCCTTTTGACCATCATTGGTTTCCAGGTGGCAAAATCACCTTCGAGAATATGCCAGCGGGCCTCGCGCACCAACCACAGATAAAAAGCCAGGTTATGCTGACTGGCAATCATTCCTCCCAAGAACTCACGTGCGGCAAACAGGTGGCGCAAATAGGCACGGGTGTACAATTGATCGACATAGGAAGCGCCACCGGCCTCAACGGGACTAAAATCGTTTTCCCATTTTTTATTTTTGATATTGATGATTCCGTCTTTTGTAAAGAGCATGCCATTACGGCCGTTGCGTGTAGGCATCACGCAATCCATCATATCCACACCCAAAGCAATGCTCTCCAGGATATTTTCCGGCGTCCCGACTCCCATAAGATACCGGGGTTTGTCTTTGGGCAATATGTTGCATGCCCGTTCGGTCATTTCATACATTATTTCATGAGGTTCGCCCACCGACAAACCGCCTATGGCGTTACCATCTGCACCATAGGAAGCAATGGTTTCGGCCGATTTCACCCGGAGGTCTTTATAAACACTGCCCTGTACAATAGGAAACAAACTTTGATGATACCCATATTTGGGTTCCGTATTTTCGACCTGTTTCACGCAACGTGCCAACCATTGATGGGTAATCTCCAGCGAATTTTTTGCATAATCGTAATCGCAGGGATAAGGCGTACACTCGTCAAAGGCCATCATAATATCGGCCCCGATGCTTCGTTGGGTGTCAATCACATTTTCGGGGGTGAATTGATGTTTCGATCCGTCAATATGCGAACGGAACAACACCCCGCGTTCGTCCAGCTTACGGGTTCCGGATAAGGAATACACCTGATAACCCCCACTATCCGTCAGGATAGACCCACTCCAACTGTTAAACCGGTGCAGGCCTCCTGCCTGCTCGATAATTTTAGTTCCCGGACGCAAAAACAGATGATAAGTATTTCCTAATATAATTTGAGCTTTGATATCTTGTTCTACCTCCTTGATATGAATCCCTTTTACCGAACCCACCGTACCCACCGGCATAAAAATAGGAGTTTGTATTTTCCCATGGTCGGTGGTGATTTCTCCGGCCCTCGCCGCCGATTGAGCATCGGTTTTTTGTAACTCGAACTGCATGTGCTTGAAAAATTTTCGGCAAAGATAGCGAAGTTAATTCATGTGACAGGACAGGAGAAAAATTGAAACACGAACGCCCATACAATAAGGCCCAACTTTGGAAACCCATAAAAATGTTTTTTAGTTCATGTAAAAAATCCTGCATCACTTTATTCCACTCTATCAAAAGAAATTTCCGTCAGCGTCTTGCCAAAGCAAAAGAAAAAAATTCAGAAAAACTTAAAAGAATAACGAAATTCAATAAGTTTGCAATTCATTTGAACCCGATTTCCATGAACCTTAATTTAGTGCAAACAATTTTTACCGGTTTGTTGACTTTATCACTGTTGGCCCAATTGGCGTACTATTGGGGAATTTATGCCCGCCTGGCATTTGGTCATTACGAAGAAGAGAACTCCTCCACGGAACTGCCTGCTGTTTCGGTGGTAGTTGCTGCACGGGACGAATATCATCATCTGAAAAAAAATTTATCGGCCCTCCTTTCCCAGGATTATCCTGATTTCGAAGTCATTGTGGTCAACCACGCTTCCAAAGACGAAACAACCGATTATTTGAAGGAGATGCAACAAGCCAATCCCCAGCTAAAGGTTATCAACATTGAGCAGGATTTAAATTTTTTTCATGGGAAAAAATTCCCCTTATCCATTGGTATCAAATCGGCCAAAAACGATATCCTTGTGCTCACCGATGCCGACTGTAAACCCGTTTCGAACCAATGGGTACGACAAATTGCCCAAAAATACGATGCCAACACCGAAATAGTCCTCGCTTATGGCCCCTACGAAAAAGAAAAAGGCTTTCTCAATAAGGTAATTCGTTATGATACATTTATGGTGGCCATGCAATACCTTTCGTATGCCTTAGCCGGGATGCCCTACATGGGTGTTGGCCGGAACTTATCGTACCGGAAGAGTCTTTTTTTCAAAAATCATGGATTTACCTCACATTACGATGTTTCATCGGGTGATGATGACCTTTTTGTCAATCAAGCCGCCACTTCAAAAAATACAAAGGTAGTAATTGATGCCCCATCGTTTGTCTATTCAGAACCCAAACACCAATGGAAAGAGTGGTTTATTCAAAAGACCAGGCATTTTTCAAGCGGTAAAAAATATAAACGAAAATTCAAATGGTTATTAGGCGGATACAACTTTAGTCTGGCTTTCTTTTACGTGGGGCTGTTGGGCATGTTATTGACCAAAACATGGCTTCCTGTTGTGCTTGGAGCCTTTTTGATTCGCTTTCTTTCTCAACTGATTATTCACCATAAAATATTAAAACGGCTTCACGAATCACAATTATTGTTATTTTCGCTTTTCTGGGAACCCATTTACATCCCCCTTCTGGCTTTTTTAGGCATATTAGGATTGACAAGGAAAAGCATTCAATGGAAATAGAACCACGACTTACTGAGAAAGCAAAACGCGACTACCGGCTCATTCAAAAAGCATTAATGGATGGCGACCAGCACGCCTATGCCGAGCTGTTGCATTACTATCGCGACAGTCTCTATTTTTTAATGCTGAAAATGACCAATAACCCACATGATGCCGAAGATTTGACCATTGAAGCTTTTGGAAAAGCCTTTAAAAATCTTCATCTGTATACTCCCGAATTCGCTTTCAGCACCTGGTTATTTAAAATTGCCACCAACAATTGTATTGATTTTCTAAGGAACAAAGGTAAATCGACACAGGTAATACAGGGAACCATCCATCAAGACAGCGAAGACAAGCCCTCAAGGGTAGCCTCAACAGCCCTCGATCCCGAAGAGCAATTCATTCGTTCACAGAAGATTGAGATAATGCACATCATTGTCGACAAACTCAAACCACACTACAAACAAATCATTAGCATGCGCTATTTTCAAGAGTACAGCTATGAGGAAATTGCTACCAGCTTAAACTTGCCCCTGGGGACGGTAAAAGCCCAGCTGTTTAGGGCACGCGAATTTTTGTACAACATCTTAAAAAATTCCAAAGAAAAAATTTGACCACCCTTTAGCTCGAGTCTGAAGCCAGGCCTAAAGCGAAGGGACTCGTGCCTTGATTCAATCTATTGTTTATTTCCAAGTATAGTGAAGTTTCTTCACGAGGCGCCTTGTAACTAACTTTAGGCACTCCAAACTTTATTTGTAATCATTTAACCACAAAGGCGCTCAAAGGGTTTTCACGAAGGCGCACAAAAAGGTTTTCAAATTTAACTTTAGGCACGCCACACTTTCGACAGCAGTTTATTTCGATGGTTCGTGAAGTTTTATCACGAGTCGCCAGGCACCGGTTCCGAGTCAGACTTGCTGGCTGAGAAAGCAATCCTTGCGGCAGGGGCGGAAGCGGCAGCGCCCGGCAGACGGTGACGTGGTTTTTGCCGGCAGGCGGAGGCTGAGGAACGAAGACCCCGCACTGCCGTTGCAAAACCCGGCACCGGCAACGGGACTAAAGCGGACGACCCGTGAAAGCCTGTGCGCGGGCCCGCCCAAATAATTATTTTCAACCGATTGTATCGACATTTCAGTATCCTTTTTTGTAAATTTGCAAAAA
>CBETNY010000040.1:0-8989 GCA_965537275.1 uncultured bacterium
AACCCAAAAACAGTGGAAGGACCAACTGGTTAAAATGGTTGAATCTGCACCCAATAAAAAAGCCTTTGCCCGTGACCTATTCACAAAGAAAATTGATTCAATTCCTGTTTTAAAAGCCGATACCGGGCTATTCCAAAAAGAGGACAACAAGGTGTTGGACAAAATAGAGTGGAAAAAGGGTCTGGCTAAACCTGTGGTATCAGAAGTAGAAAATAAAGTAACGTTGGTTTATATCGAAAAAATCGTACCACCCAAGCCCAAAACCTTCGATGAAGCACGGGGGATTGTAACAGCACAGTATCAGGATTATCTCGAAAAACAATGGGTTGAAGCATTGAAGAAAAAATATCCGGTAAAAGTCAATCAAAAAGTCTTAAATAAATTAATTCACAAAACCTCTTCATAAGCCTCAAAAAAAGAGACAACCTTTATATGAACAAATAATGAGTAATCAAACCGAAAAAAGGCATCTTTCCACTATTACCGACAGACTTACCAATGTAATTCTAAAAGTCAGCCTGTTGGCACTCATGTTCCTTGCGTTTTCAGCCTGTAAGCACCGGGCTATTGAAAACGAAAACGTTCCTTTGGCCCGCGTAGGCGATCAGTATTTGTACGAATCGGACATTAAAGGGCTTATCCCAAAAGGCGCCACCGCCCGCGACAGCATCCTGATTTGCAAAAGTTATGTCAAAAAATGGATTCAAACGCAACTCATGGTGCAACAGGCTGAAAAAAACCTCCCGGCCGAAAAACTCGACTTTGAAAAACAGTTGGAAGAATACCGAAACTCACTCATCTCCTATCAGTATGAGTCGGAATACGTCAAGCAGCATCTGGATACCCTGGTCAGCGATTCAACGTTGCATCAATATTACACGCAACACCTAAAGGACTTTGGCTTGCGCGAAAATATCGTAAAGATGGTCTATGTTATTTTGGATAAGAATAGGGATGACGCCAAAAAGCTGACACGCAATTTCCGTAAAATTCTCAGACTTCCCGATAGTGTGATGCTTGATTCATTGGATAAATATGCTCCCACACGTGTTTTGGCCTATTCGGCCGACACCAATAGTTGGATTCCATTCAACCAAATACTAAAAATTATCCCCATCGAAACCTACAACCAGGAACTTTATTTAAAAAATCATCGAAATATACAGATTGTTGATGAAAACAAGGTTTATCTGCTTAAATTTGTCAACTTTAAAATTAAGGATGAAACGTCCCCCTTTGAATTGGAAAAAGCATTTATCCATAGCATCATCCTGAACAAGCGAAAAACATTGCTGGTTAAAAAACTGAGAAAAGAAATTTTTGAGGAAGCCGGCAAACAAAAAGATTATGAGATTTATTAATATGAAAGAGATTAAACCAAGCATGAAGAAGTATAAATGGCCTGTAATGGGCGCAATCATGGTGCTGGTAGCCATGTTAAGTCTGCCGGCACAAGCCCAACAGGACAGTAAACAGGAGGGAAAAGTAATTGACCAGGTGGTAGCCATTGTGGGAAAAAGTATTGTTTTACAATCGGATATTGAAAATCAATATCTAAGCTATCGTATGCAAGGCGGCATCGAAGGCACCGAAAAAGAAATGAAATGCCAGATATTGGAAGGCATCTTGTATCAAAAATTGATGGTGGCACAAGCCGAGGTGGACAGCTTGAGTGTTGACGAAGTACAAGTGGTAGGAGAAATTGAAAGACGTTTGTCAAGCTTTATCAACCAGTTTGGCAGCCAGGAGAAAATGGAACAGTATTATGGCAAATCACTGGCCGAAATCAAAGCCGAACTGCACGACATGGTGCAAGATCAATTGTTGGCCCAGAAAGTTCAGCAGGGCATTATCGGCAAGGTAACCGTTACCCCTTCCGAGATACGTAACTATTTTAAATCTATTCCGAAAGACAGCATACCCCTTATCAAAACCGAGTATATAATTCGTCAAATTGTACAAAAGCCACCCATCAACATCGAAGAAAAACTGAGGGTAAAAAAACAGTTACTCGAGTTAAGAAAACGCATTTTAAATGGTGAAAGCTTTGCCACATTGGCCATTTTATACTCTGAAGACCCCGGGTCGGCCAAAAAGGGGGGCGAGCTGGGTTATTATGGTCGCGGGCAACTTTATCCTGAATTTGAGGCCGCTGCCTATAAATTGAAACCCGGAGAAATCTCCGACGTAGTGGAAACCAAAGCCGGTTATCACATCATTCAAATGATTGACCGCAGAGGCGATTACATTAATGTGCGTCATATTTTAATATCACCAAAAGTCTCACCGCTGGATTTACAGAAAGCAAAATTAAAACTTGACACCATTGTCAAAGAAATTCGCTCCGACTCCATTACCTTTGAACAGGCCGTAGAGAAATATTCGGATGGAACCAATAAAAACAGTGGTGGCTATTTGCTAAATCCCCAAACAGGAGGCACCGAATTTGAAGGCGATCAGCTTCCAGCGGAAGTTTCATTTACGATAAACAAATTAAAACCGGGACAAATTTCCAATCCCGTTCCCTTTAAAACGGAAGACCAAAAAGATGCTTTTCGTTTACTCTATCTCGAAAAAAAGATTCCGCCCCACCGTGCCGATCTGAAAACTGATTATTCACGGATTGAGCAATGGGCGCTGCAAGACAAACAGCGTAAAGCCATTGACAATTGGATTAACGAGAAGGCACAAAACACTTATGTCAAAATTATTCCCGAGTTTCGCACTTGTCAATTTAAACATCACTGGCTGCATTAACAGCAATCCGATACAGGGTATTTACCCACGTGCAAATAAAAGTTGGAAAAGATTCCCCATAAAAAAACCGGATTGATTATCCGGTTTTTTTATGCATTCTTATTTCTCGTCTAATCCGGGACGTATAAATTCGGCCGATCCGGGAAATTCTTTTTCGATACGTTTTTTTATACGCATCAGTAAAAAAACAATCTCAAGCGTTTCTTTTTGGCTATCGGTAAAAAACATCCTCAGGTTCCACCAGGCGACCAAAGACCGGTTAATAAGTTCAAGAACCATCTTTGCCGCTCCATCCGCGGCATGGGTTTGGGTCGGTTCCTGCGCTTCGGATTCCTGCCCATGGGTATAATAAAGCCGTGAAATCTTCAGGTAAATTTGCAACTGATAACGCATGATCACCTCGATGAGTTCATTGATTTGGGTTTTTTCTTCCCCGGGTAAGGACTCTTGATTCACGCGAAAGACAGAGCCGGGTAAAAATTCCATCATTTTGATCAAACCTTTTTCAGCCTGCTCGTCAAGCCAATCGTCCACCGCATCTTCATATTTTCTACCTGCTTTAAGCACCTCATTGTTCACCGCTTTATGCTGAAACAAATCAAATTTTTTACCCTTCGATAGACCTTCAAATTCCAGAAGATTCACATCCTGCTGACCGGCTTCCTTTTCAGCAGCCGAAATTACCCCGGGCAGTTGCTGTTCGAGGGCTTTCCAGAAGAGGCGGTTCTTCAAATCATCAGCCTCCAGATTTTCAGGTTTACGAACAGCATCGTTGGCAGCATAGGCTTCACAATGAGCACCAAAAGCACATCGCTCGCACCATCGGTCACAAAAAACATAGATATTGGGAATGATTGTTTTATTCATTTTCTGCTTTTCTAATGAGGTGCAAAAATCGTAAAAAATGAAATGTCCGGCGGGAATCTCCTTTAATAAAAGTAAATAACTGAGATGAAACGGAATAATCCGGTTCCACGAAGAGGTTATTGGCTCACCTCACGAATAAATATTTCGTTGATAGAAGGCAAAATTTCGCGAAAAGAAAGAATTTCGGCAACGGGCAGCAGCTGTCTCAACAAATCGTTTGAGCCAACCGAAGGGTCCATCATTTTGATACGGGCGAGATGATGTTGGCCGGTATCCTCTTGTTCTACAATTTGAAATTGATGAGGAGCAAGGTGATGTTCCAGACTTTCCGTTCCTTTGTAAGTCAACTCGAAAAGATGCGACTTATATTGTTCCTTTATTTGATGAATTTCGCCCGACAGAACCAATTTACCCTGATTAATTAAGGCAATGTGATCACAAATTTCTTCAACCGAAGCCATGTTATGGGTAGAAAAAATAATGGTTGCACCTTGTTGGTTCAGTTGAAGAATTTCCTCTTTGAGCAAATTCACATTGATGGGATCGAAGCCACTGAAGGGTTCATCAAAAATCAACAATTTGGGTTGATGCAAGATGGTTACGATAAACTGAACCTTCTGTTGCATCCCTTTTGACAACTCCTCAACCTTTTTGTTCCACCACGATTCTATTTCAAATTTCCCGAACCAATATTTAAGTTGTTTTCGTGCATCATGAGCGGACATGCCTTTTAAACGCGACAAGTAAAGCGCCTGTTCGCCCACTTTCATTTTTTTATACAATCCGCGCTCCTCAGGCAGATATCCAATTTTAAGAATATCCTCTTGTCGCAAGGGCTTGCCATCCAACAAAATTTGACCCTCATCAGCAGCACTAATCATGTTAATGATTCTGATGAGGGTGGTTTTCCCGGCACCGTTTGGGCCCAGCAGACCATAAATTGAACCTTCGGCAATATCGAGGCTTACATGGTCTAATGCCTGGTGTTTGTCAAAGCGTTTGCTGATATTGACGGCCCGGAGTTTAATCATCTGTTTTTAAGTAAAAAATTCACGCATGCGATCGAAATAGCTCTTGTCTTTTGAGGTGGGGTTGGGTTTAAAATGATCTGAATTTCTCAACTTTTCGAGCATAGCTTTTTCATCCTGCGAAAGATTTTTCGGTGTCCAGATATTCACATTGATTAAGATGTCTCCTTTTCCGTAACCATTCACATCGGGAAGCCCTTTACCTTTAAGACGCATCACCTTTCCGCCTTGGGTACCGGCAGGAAGTTTCACGCGGACTTTTCCATCAACGGTAGGTATTTCAACGGTGGTTCCCAGGGCAGCATCCGGAAAACTGACATACAAATCGTAGAGCAGGTTGTTTCCATCGCGTTTAAGATGCGGATGGGGCTCCTCTTCAATTAACACAATCAAATCTCCGGGCACACCACCACGGGCAGCGGCATTCCCTTTTCCTCCCATACTCAGTTGCATACCATCATTCACCCCGGCAGGAATTTTAATGGTAACAATTTCCTCGGCACGTACGATTCCGTCACCATGACAAACTTTACATTTGTTGGTGATGATGGTACCTTCGCCACCACATTGCGGACAAGTGGATGAAGTTTGCATCTGTCCCAGGAAAGTATTGGTAACACGGGTGACATGTCCCGATCCGTGACAGGTGGGACAAGTAGTGGGTTGACTGCCTCTTTCGGCCCCTGAACCGTTACAAGCCTGGCAGGGAACATATTTCTTAATCTTAATTTTTTTCTCAACTCCATGCGCCATTTCGGACAGGGAGAGTTTCACCCGTACACGCAAATTCGACCCTTTGTTCATCCTTCTGCGTCCACCGGAGCCGCCGAAACTGCTTCCACCGAAGCTACTCCCGCCAAAGCCAAAATGGCCGCCAAATATATCACCAAAATGCTCGAAGATATCGTCCATACTCATACCCCCACCGCCAAAGCCATTGGAAGCAGCACCACGAACGCCTTCGTGCCCAAACTGATCGTATCTTCTCCGTTTTTCTTCGTTGCTCAATACCTCATAGGCTTCTGCCGCTTCCTTAAATTTCTCTTCGGCTTCCTTATTGTCCGGGTTCTTATCAGGATGATATTTGAGGGCCAACTTACGGTAGGCCTTTTTAATTTCGGCAAGGGTAGCGTTTTTTGAAACCCCTAATACGTCATAATAATCACGCTTATTCATTTAATTTCTCCTTTTTCATCTGCTTATGATTAAACAAGCATTTAGCATTTCATTATTGTCCTACCACCACTTTAGCAAAGCGGATAATTTTTCCGTTCAGTAAGTAACCGTTTTGAATGACATCAACCACTTTTCCCTTCAAATCGTCGGAAGGGGCCGGCACGTTTGTGATGGCCTCATGAAAATCTGTATCAAACTCCTTTCCCTTTGCATCAATGGCTTCCAAACCTTTCTGCTTCAAAATATTCATCAGTTTGTTATAAATCAGTTCAACGCCCTTTTTCGCTTCCTTACTCAAGTTATGTTCTTCAAATGACTGGATGGCGCGTTCCAAATCGTCAATCACAGGCAGCACATCCAAAATCACTTCCTGTGAAGCCGATTTTAGCAGCTCAATGCGTTCTTTTGCATTCCTTTTTCGATAATTATCGAATTCTGAATACAACCGTAAATATTTATCGTTCAATTCGTCTAATTGTTTTTGTAAGGCCTCTGCTTTCTTTTGCGAGGAGGACTTTTTAGTCTTTTTAGTGGTTTTTTTTGTTGAGGATTTTGTTTTTGCCTCTTCTTTATTTTCCTTTTTATCTTTCGTTTCCGACTGATTTTCAAAGGTCACATCTTCAGCGCCCTTTTCATTTTCATTTTCCCTGATATCTTTTTTTATTTCCTTTTCGCTCATTTTTCAACTCGGTTTAAAATTCGGCATAGACATGCAAAAGTTTTGCCATATCCAATATACAGCCAATTTGACAGCATTTAAAAGTCATCACTGTCAGTCTCCGCCCTGGTTACTTCCCCTGCCCCATCACATTTTACAGTGAGTAAAACCTGGAAATGACAAATCCTAATTAAACTTGTTTAAAGTCAAATTATTTTTATGTATGTATCTAACTAAAAATCAGACGAAAAGCCAAATCCCATGCCCTTTACAGGAGCATCACCCTCAGGATGAATCATCAAATTCTACGGATATTGGCTCCCAATTGTCTCAAACGATCATCAATATGCTGATAACCCCGGTCGATTTGTTCAATGTTATCAATCACACTGGTACCTTCGGCCGACAAGGCAGCAATTAACAAAGCCACCCCTGCACGAATATCGGGGGAACTCATTTTAATACCGCGCAAAGGCTGTTCGCCATTTAAACCAATAACAGTAGCACGGTGAGGGTCACATAAAATAATCCGTGCCCCCATATCGATGAGTTTATCAACGAAAAACAGCCGACTTTCAAACATCTTTTGATGAATCAAGACACTCCCTCTGGCTTGAGTAGCCACCACCAGAACAATACTGATTAAGTCGGGCGTAAAACCCGGCCACGGAGCATCGGCAATGGTCATGATAGAGCCATCGATAAAAGTTTCAATAACATATTCATCCTTTGCAGGAACTAAAATATCATTCCCCTGCTGAATAAGGCTCACCCCCAGCTTTCTGAAAACCTGTGGAATTAAACCCAAATCGCTTAGCTGTACATTTTCAATACGTAATTCCGAATGCGTCATGGCAGCCATACCGATAAAACTTCCCACCTCAATCATATCAGCCAGCATGGTGTGGGTGGTTCCTTTAAGGTAGGTAACGCCTTCGATGGTGAGCAAATTGGATCCGATTCCGGTAATTTTGGCTCCCATCCGGTTTAGCATCTTGCTCAGTTGAACAATATAGGGCTCGCATGCCGCATTGAAAATTGTTGTTTTACCCTTGGCCATTACGGCAGCCATCAGAATGTTTGCCGTTCCGGTAACCGATGCCTCTTCCAAAAGCATCTGATTTCCCACCAAAGCAGCGGCTTCCACTTCATAACGTTTTTCACGATCATCGTAAGTAAACACCACTCCCAACTTTTCCAAGCCGTTGAAATGGGTATCCAACCTTCGGCGTCCGATTTTATCACCGCCAGGCTGTGGAATCACCCCTTTGCCAAAGCGGGCCAACAGAGGGCCTAAAATCATGATGCTACCGCGAATACTGGTGGCTTTGTGTGCAAAATCATCACTGTGCAGATAACTTAAGTCGAGCGCATTGGCTTGCAACAAATAAGACGAAGCGGTTTGCTTTTCGATTCGTACGCCGAGTCCACGCAGCAAATCCAGTAGTTTATTCACGTCACGAATGTCAGGAACATTCTGCAACAACACCTCTTCGGGGGTTAACAAACAAGCACAAATAATTTGAAGGGCCTCATTTTTTGCCCCCTGGGGTTGAATAGAACCCCTTAATTTATTACCACCCTGTATTTCAAAAGAAGCCATCTTTAATAATTTTTATGGCCATAATTTTTTTTCCTGCCATTATAATCCCGACGTTGATTGCTTTTTTTCTTTTTATTTTTCGAACGATTAACAATCAGAACATCACTGGTAGCAATGAGTTCTTCCCCTTCGTCGAGTTTTAATTTTCCACCGGATAATTCTTCCAACTGACTAATAATCATCTGATCGCTGACCGTATTCCGGTTCCAATTCAGATACGACTTCTTCATCTGATTGGCAATCAAACGGGTAAGCTCTTTCTTTTCTTCACCTTCTTCCATTTCAATGGCATGCTTAATCATCTTTTCAAGATGCATACCATAATGTTTATAGCGAATATGATCTTCACTATAGCGAAGCCTGTCGGGCCGACGCATAATATTTTTCTTCTCGGGGGCGGGAAAGGGGCTGTCCACATCCAGCTGAAAATCGGAAATAATATAAAGATGGTCCCAGAGCATATGCTCGTAGTCGCTCGACTCTTTAATTTGAGGATTCATACTGGCCATGACATTGATGATTTGTTTGGCTGCCCGGGTACGGGCTTCACGTCCTTCCAAACCAATGACATACTTTACCATTTTTTGAACGTTACGACCATATTCGGGAATGGCCATTTTTTCGCGTGCTGTATTATATTCCATAATTTTATGTGCCTAATTATTGAGCCAGGACTTTGGGCAGGCTATTACTATTTCGGTTGTAAGTAACGATCCTTTAAAACCATACATAAATGCTTCAAAAAGCTTTGGTTTGCAAAGGTAAATAAAAATTTAACCGTACAGAAAATGTCCCTCATAAATTTAACAGAGGCGACAGGTAGCACACTTCAATCTTTTTATTTACCCATTTTGACACCAATCTGCGGCAAATCCCTACGCCAATGCAATTGTACCTTTA
>CBETNY010000041.1:0-8914 GCA_965537275.1 uncultured bacterium
ATGCTAAAAATCAGACAATAAATACCTATAATCTCCTTTTGGAAGGGGCGAAGGGGTAGGTTAATCAAAAAAATTATTTATTGTCTGATTTTGAGTTAGATACATGTATAGAAAAATTTGACTTTAGACAAGCTTAGTTTGAACATGCGATTTTGGCAAAAATTTGAAACCTGCTTAAACCACGCCGGCCTTTCCAAAAGGAAGAAAGTGTAAATTTGCAAAAAAAAAGACGGGTATGACCAATCATCTTGAAAAACTTATTGTTGTAGGCGACAGGGTTTTAATTAAACCCAAAATGGAGGATACCAAAACCAACAGTGGTCTTTTTCTACCTCCTGGATACAAGGAAAAGGAGGAAATTCAAAGTGGTTATGTGGTGAAAGTAGGTCCGGGTTTTCCCATTCCGGTTCCAACCGACGATTTTGATGAACCCTGGAAAAAGAAAGAGGATTCAATCAATTATATCCCTTTACAGGCACTACCCGGAGATTTAGCTATTTTTCTAAAAAAAGGAGCTGTGGAAATCCATTACCACAACGAAAAATATTTTATCGTCCCGCAGCACTCTATTTTGTTACTTGAACGCGAGGAATAACCCAATTACACCCTCTGACAGAGTCTGTCGGAAGCCTAACGCTTCACTAAGCGATTACATTCTTTGGGGAAGCTGAATGCCTAACAAGCCCATGGCAGCCGAAAGTGTACGCGCAGTAAATTGCGAAAGCCCCAACCGGAAAATTTTTACCGCCTGGTTTGGTTCTTTTAAGATGCTGAGCTCGTGATAAAATTGGTTGTATTCTTTGGCAAGCTCAAAGGCGTAATTTGCCACCTGGGCAGGACTGAATGTATCGCCGGCCAATTGGACCACTTGCGGGAAATCGTGAAGCACCTTTAGAAGTGACTTTTCCTTTTTATGTAAGGTAAATGTGGTGGGAGTGGGGGTGTCCTCAAATGAAAGTCCTTCGGCTTTGGCTTTACGCAACACAGATTGAATACGGGCATGGGTGTATTGAATAAACGGTCCGGTATTTCCATTGAAGTCAATGGACTCAGCCGGATTGAACATCATGGTCTTTTTGGGATCGACTTTCAACATGAAATATTTTAATGCGCCAAGTCCAACCATTTCATAAAGTTCGTGCGACTCTTCCGGTGTAAAATCGTCAAATTTTCCCAATTCATCCGATGTTGCTTTCGCCGTTTGAGCCATCTCCTCCATCAGATCGTCGGCATCCACTACCGTGCCTTCACGCGATTTCATCTTTCCTTCGGGAAGTTCTACCATACCATACGATAAATGAAAAATATCATCCGCCCATGTTCTTCCCAGTTTTTTCAAGATGCGTTTTAATACATCGAAGTGGTATATCTGTTCGTTTCCTACCACATACATCAATCGTTGGGGATGATAATCTTCATAACGCAACTGTGCCGTTCCCAAATCCTGTGTCATGTAAACCGAAGTGCCGTCACCACGCAGCAGCAACTTTTCATCCAATCCCTCATCGGTTAAATCACACCAAACCGATCCGTCCTCTTTTTTAAACAAAATACCCTTTTCAAGACCTTCTTCCACCAGTGCCTTCCCAAGCAGATAGGTGTCTGATTCATAATAGATTTTATCAAAATCAATGCCCAAGCGACGGTAAGTAGCATCGAAACCTTTGTAAACCCATCCGTTCATGGTTTCCCACAATTGCCGGATTTCTTTATCATTGTTTTCCCATTTCTTAAGCATAGCCTTGGCTTCAAGCAAAAGGGGCGCATTTTGAGCCGCTTCATCTTTTGACATCCCCTTTTCAACCAATTGGGCCACCTCTTGTTTATATTTTTGATCGAAAAGCACGTAAAAATCACCTACCAGCTTGTCACCTTTCTGGCCTGTGTTTTCCGGCGTTTTTCCCTCTCCCCATTTTTGCCAGGCCAACATGGATTTACAGATGTGGATACCCCGGTCGTTTACCAAATTGACTTTGGCCACTTTCTTTCCGTTGGCTTTCAGAATTTCTGCCACCGACCAGCCCAGCAAGTTGTTACGAATGTGTCCCAGGTGCAATGGTTTGTTGGTGTTGGGCGACGAATACTCAATGACTATGGGAGGCTCATTGTTTTCAGCCTGAAATCCGTAAGTTGTATCCGCATGATTTTTATGATAAAATTGAAGCCAATACCCATCGACAATCACCAAATTAAGAAATCCCTTGATGACATTAAAACTTTCAATTTCGGAACTGTTTTCAACGAGAAACGACCCGATTTCGTTGGCGGTAACTTCAGGAGCTTTCCTGGATACTCGCAATAGGGGAAACACCACCAGGGTAAGATCGCCTTCAAACTCAGGACGGGTTTTCTGTATCTGAAAAGTGTCGGGCGAAAGCTGCTGACCATAGAGCGTTTCAACGGCTTTGCTTAATTCGTTTGCCAATAAGGTTTCTATCATTTTATTACAGAAATTTAAAAGAGCTGCAAAAATAGAAAAAAACTGCTTGCAGTAAGATTTCCGGAAAGCTGATATCCCTCGTGTGAGCTAAATATTATTTTGATGTGCTGGAATAAATTCCGAAGGTATTTTTGCCAAAGTTAATAACTATTATCAGCGCATCAAAATAGGGATTAGTCATCTTGGATTGCATTTAACAATTTAGACTTCAAATAAATAAGCCTTATAACCGGCGATTATAAAAAATGTAACAAGAAAATTCCTAAATTTGAGCTAGAACGAAAATATTCACAACTAAACTATTAAAAACCAAATCTATGAAGAAAAATGTAATCATTATTGGTGCTGCAGGCAGAGATTTTCACAATTTTAATACTTATTATCGTGGAAATGCAGCTTACAACGTGGTCGCCTTTACAGCGGCGCAAATTCCGGATATCGACGGAAGAAAATATCCGGCTGAACTGGCCGGAGAGCTTTATCCCAATGGCATTCCCATTTTTGCAGAATCTGATTTGCCACGTCTAATCAAAGAGCTCAATGTGGATGACTGTGTCTTTTCGTACAGCGACGTGCCATATCCCCGGGTGATGGCTGTGAGTGCCATTGTAAATGCCGCCGGAGCCAATTTCCATCTTCTGGGGCCCAAAGACACCATGATAAAAAGTATCAAGCCCCTCATTGCTGTGGGCGCCGTTAGAACGGGATGTGGAAAGAGCCAAACATCACGTAAAGTGATAGAATATTTGATGGCTAAAGGTTTAAAAGTAGTTGCCATCAGGCATCCCATGCCTTACGGTAACCTTGTTGAGCAAAAGGTGCAACGTTTTGCTACCATTGCCGACCTTGCCAAACACAAGTGTACCATCGAAGAGATGGAAGAGTACGAGCCACATGTGGTACGTGGCAACGTGATTTATGCCGGGGTGGATTATGAAGCTATTTTAAGGGCTGCCGAGCAGGATCCCGATGGCTGTGATGTAATTTTGTGGGATGGCGGAAATAACGACTTCCCCTTTTATGTACCCGATTTAAACATGACTGTGGTTGACCCGCACCGCCCTGGAAACGAATTGGCCTATTATCCCGGGGAAGTTACACTACGCATGGCGGATGTGGCCATTATCAATAAAATGGATACTGCTGCTCCGGAAGCCATTCAAATGGTTCGCGAAAACATTGCCAAAGTAAACCCATCAGCTGTAGTAGTTGATGCTGCATCACCTATCCGTGTGGATGACCCATCGGTCATTCGCGGAAAGCGTGTTTTGGTCATCGAAGATGGGCCTACTTTGACGCATGGCGAGATGAAACTGGGTGCCGGAACGGTGGCCGCTCAAAAATACGGCGCTTCCGAACTTATTGACCCAAGGCCGTTTGTGGTAGGTAAATTGGCCGAAACCTTTAAAATATATCCCAACATTGGTATTTTACTGCCAGCCATGGGCTATAGCCCGCAGCAGCTGAAAGATTTGGAAACTACCATCAACAATACCGATTGTGATGCGGTAGTGATTGGTACACCCATCGACCTGAATCGTGAAATCAAAATTAACAAACCGAATACCCGGGTTTATTACGACTTGCAGGAGATTGGCTATCCCACGCTCAAAGAGATTCTGGATGATTTTGTGGAAAAACATCATCTGGTTTAATTTTATTTTTACTCAGGGAAACTTCTTGAGAAGCAGGTAAATCTTTGGGTTTGCCTGCTTCTTTTTTAGCCGGTAACAAAAATTTAAAATAATTTAAATCCGGCACAGGCAAATAAGCTTAAATTTGCACTTATCAAAATGTGAATCAATAAAAATCATTCATTCTTATGTATCCGAAACTAAGCGACCTTATTAACGATTTGTTTGGCACCCACATTAACCTGCCCATTATGAGCTACGGCTTTTTTGTCGCGTTAGCCTTTTTAGTGGGAGCATGGCTGTTGTATCTCGAATTAAAACGAAAAGAGCAGCTGGGTTTGATTCATTCCACCACTAAAAAAGTTGTTGAAGGAAAACCGGCTTCAGTTTCCGAGCTGCTTTTAAATTTTATTATCGTTTTTTTACTGGTTTTTAAATTGGCAGCCGCTTTTACCGATTATGACCATTTTGCCAATAATCCGCAGGAATTTTTATTCTCATCAGAAGGTTCTTTTTGGGCAGGTTTTGTCGTAGCCCTGTTTTATACAGTTTATGTTTGGTATGACAAAAACAAGCATAAACTCAGTAAACCGATTGAAAAAAAGGTGGTGATACATGCCCAGGACCAAACCTGGCCGATTGTTTTTATTGCAGCCGTATTTGGAATTATCGGTGCTAAAATTTTCGACCAATTTGAGAATTGGCAAGCGTTTCTGGCCGACCCCTGGGGTTCTCTTTTTTCATTCAGTGGACTTACTTTTTACGGAGGACTGATTTTTGCTGCCATTGCTGTGATTTGGTATGGGGAAAAACATAAAATATCGTGGAAACCATTAGCCGACAGCTTTGCCCCGGGTCTGGCCATTGCTTATGGAATCGGTCGAATTGGGTGCCAGGTTGCCGGTGATGGCGACTGGGGCATTGTCAACACCCTGTCCAAACCCCATTGGATGGGATTTTTGCCGGATTGGCTTTGGTCGTACAACTATCCGCATAACATTATCAACGAGGGTATCCCCATTCCGGGCTGCATGGGCCAACACTGTATGCAGCTGCCCCATGGCGTTTTCCCAACGCCCGTTTACGAAACCCTGATGATGATTATCATTTTCGCAATATTATGGTCAATCCGGAAAAAGATTAAAACGCCCGGAGTCCTCTTTTCAATTTATCTGATTTTTAACGGGATCGAGCGTTTCTTCATTGAACACATCCGTGTCAATAATACCTACGACATTTTCGGACACCACATTACCCAAGCCGAATTAATTTCTCCTGTGTTAGTACTCATTGGTATTGTTGGCTGGGTCGTACTGGAAAAAAGGAAAGAAAAAGTCGCATAGGATGAAATACAAATTCAAACACTTTTTAGTACTCGGAGTTAGTATTTTAACCGTTCTGTTTTTTGTGGCCTGTGATTCATCCGGTCAACTACACCAAAGGCAAAATAATAAGGAAACCCAAGCGCAACCGGAATATGCTAAAAATTTTGCCTTGTACCATGAAGCAAAAAGAACGCGTGTGGTGATTTTTAACCCTTGGCAAAGTGGCAAAATTATGGCAAGCTTTGTACTGGTAAAAGGAAAGGCAGGCAAGGGAGAAATTCATATTCCACTGAAGAACGTGGCGGTTTTTTCGGCCACTCAGCTTAGCGCACTGGACCGTCTGGGACTGCTGAACCGGATCACGGGAATTTCAGAAGCCACGTATGTGAAAAATAAAACCGTCAAGAAGCTGCTCGAGCAAAACAAAATTACCGAGTTGGCTGCAAGTGGGAATTACTATGTGGAAAAAATTCTGGAACATCCGCCTCAAGCCATCTTTTTTTCACCTTATCAATCCGGACAAAACCTTCCGGCAGCTCTTTCATCTATCCGGGCAATTCCGTATCTCGATTTTATGGAAAGCACACCTTTGGGACGAGCAGAATGGATAAAGTTTACCGCTGCTTTTTTTGGGAAAGAAAAACAGGCAGACAGCTTGTTTGAGCATATTGAAAAGGAATATCTGGCATTGAAAAAACTTGCTGAAAACACAAAGAAACGGCCCACCGTATTTTCCGATAAGTATTTTAACGGACAATGGTATTTGCCTGGCGGAAAAAGTTATGTGGCACAGCTTTTTAAAGATGCCGGGGCCGATTATATCTGGAAAAACAACCCTGATAAAGCCAGTTTTCCCCTCGATTTTGAAACGGTCTTTGCCGGGGCACGGCAAGCCGATTTCTGGCGTATTGTCGGGACTTACGGGTCAAAAGCATCATATAAGGCATTGGCAGATGAAAATGAGCTTTACACCCATTTTAACGCCTTCCGGCAACATCATATTATTTATTGCAATCCTGATTCCACAGCTTATTTTGAAAAAAGCCCACTCGAACCTCAATTTGTCCTGGCCGATTTTATCAAAGCTTTTCATCCTGAGCTCCTACCTGAATACGAACCACATTATTACAAAATTTTACCTTAATTTTAAGGCCTGATATACCGGAATGAATAAATCGCGCAATTTTATCAGTTGGTTTGTCGCACTCTCGTTTGTGGCTTTGGCTTTATTTATTGCCAATCTGTGGTTCGGTTCGGTATTGATCAACTGGGGTAAGATATTTCAGGTACTTTTTCATCCGGGAAAAACTCAATCCACAGCGCAGGTGATTGTCCTTTCCTATCGTTTGCCCATGGCGGTTACCGCTTTGGCCACCGGAATTATTTTAAGTCTGTCCGGTTTGGTTTTGCAGACGCTTTTCCGTAACCCACTGGCCGGGCCATCCGTTTTGGGCATCAGTTCAGGGGCCAGTCTCGGTGTGGCTTTGGTAGTACTTAGCAGCGGCTTGTTCCATTTTGAGCTGACTACTTTTCCCCTTCTAAACAACTTCACCATCATTGTGGCTGCTTTTGCCGGTGCCTTGTTTGTGCTAGCCATCATTCTCGTTGTATCTGCCCGCGTGGGCAATGTAATTACCGTGCTGATTATCGGTATTATGCTGGGTTATGCCGTTTCGGCACTGGTGAGTGTTCTGCAATTCTTCAGCCGTTCATCCGAACTCCACGCTTATGTACTTTGGGGATTGGGAAGTTTTTCAAAAACAACGGTTCTGCAATCGGTTATGCTGTTGGTTACCGCTATGGCGGGATGGGGCATTGTGCTGTTTTTTGCCAAACCGTTGAATGCCATGCTCCAGGGCGAAAGCTATGCCCGCAGCCTTGGGATTCCGGTACAAAGTATTCAAAGAATTTTAATACTCTTAACGGGTTTGCTTGTCGCAATTGGAACAGCTTTCACCGGGCCTATTGCTTTTCTCGGGCTGGCGGTACCCCATCTCGCCAGGGCTTTATTTAAAACCTCCCAACACAACATCTTAATCCCGGGCACGGCCATCCTCGGAGCGAATCTGGCTTTACTCTGTAATTTAATTGCCAAAATGCCGGGCTACGATATTTCATTGCCTATCAACGCAGTAACTTCGCTCATTGGGGCGCCGGTCATTATTTGGGTTATCATAAAAAGCCGTCACATTAAATTCTAAACATGGAAAAAACGGTTTTACATATCGAAAACCTGACCAACGGCCTGTCCTTGTCGCGAGGGAAAAAACTGGTTCTTCAGGAAAATCTTCATATGCGGCTTCAAAGCGGGCAGTTTGTGTGTCTATTGGGTCCAAATGGTGCCGGAAAATCCACCTTTTTGCGCATTCTCATGGGATTTCAACCGGCTCTGGCAGGCACAATTAGCTATGACGGACAAAAGTTGAAAGATATTTCATTGAAAGAATTGTCACGCCTTGCTGCCGTGGTGCTTACCGATCGTTTCAGTGATCCTTACCTGACAGCCATGGATGTGATAAGTTTGGGCCGGTATCCTTATGGTTCGCTCATTGCAAAACTCAGTACGGAAGACACTCATGTGATACAACAAATTGTCAACACACTAAATATTGGTGACTTAATGGAAAAGGTCTTTCAAAAATTGAGTGATGGCGAAAAACAAAAGGTGCTGATTGCCCGTGCATTGGTGCAGGATACTCCTTTTATCTTTCTCGATGAGCCCATTGCTTTTGTTGATTCACCCGGACGCATTGAAATCATGGAGATGCTTTCGGACATTGCCCACAAACGTCACAAAGGAATTTTAATGACTACCCACGACATCGAAACAGCATTGGAATACGCTGACATCCTTTGGTTGATGAATCGCGGCAAACCCATTGAAACAGGTATTCCCGAGGATTTAGCCATGCAGGGCAAAATCAATGACTATTTTGACAAAAAAGCCATACGGTTCGACCGTTTTAGCGCACGATTTCGATTACAGGATAAAAAAACCTCAGCCACCCTTTTTATTAAAAATAATTCACTGGAAACTTTTTGGTTGTGGAAAGCTTTGTCACGAAAAGGTTTTGAACTGGTAAACGTGGAAAACATTCCCGCGGAAGGAATGGGATGCTATTTTGAAAATAGTGCATTTGTGTTGATAAATGGTGGTGCACAGGTCGGTAAATTTACGGATATTCAATCGGTTATCGAGTATTTAACCTCAAATAAGTAAAACGAAATTCATTCAACAAACCCATTTTGGGGTGGCGGAGAATCCCGGTTTTTGATTCAATCGGGATGGCTTATCATTAAAATTTCTTTTTAATAAAAATGTTTTGATTCATTGTTTTGTATAAATTTGAGGGAAATTCAATGCATAACCATTGTATGGCGAACCAGCAACATGAAATAGTCACAAAACAACCGCTTTTAAAAAGTGATGGCACGCTTTCGGAAGAAGGGTGGGCAAGGCATCCTCTTATGGCCTATGAACGCAACATGATCCATGCTTCAAAATGGAGAATTAA
>CBETNY010000042.1:0-8884 GCA_965537275.1 uncultured bacterium
ATTTTTCTGAAAATGATTTCATAAAAGGATAATAATAAGTTATTGGCAGCAAATGTATATTTTATTGGCTAATCTTTTATCTTTGACCACCCATTTATTTTTATAACAAATATATTTCTCGAGTAGAATCCCTTAAATTATATCTATGAAAAAAGCATTTAGTATTATTATTCTTTTGCTGTCTTTTTATCATTTGCGGGCACAGAGCGATACCACCACGGTGAACGAAGAGGCCAACCTGCCTACTTTTACCCTCACCGAAACTGACCTCGACAATGAGCAGGAATCGCAGGATGTGTCGGGCTTGCTGCAGGCCTCGCGTGATATTTTTGTGTCGACAGCGGGTTACACTTTCGGCCCGGCCCGTTACAGAATGCGCGGTTACGATTCACAAAATTTAGCAGTCATGATGGATGGCGTTTTGTTAAACGACCCTGAAACCGGCAGAGCCTATTGGTCAAGCTGGGGTGGTTTAAATGATGCCACACGGAACAAAGTAATCCAAAACGGAATTGTGGCATCCGATTATGGATTTGGAGGTCTGGCAGGTCTCACCCAAATTATTACACGGCCATCGACCTACCGCAAACAACAAAAGGTATCCTATTCGTTGTCGAACAGAAGCTATACCAACCGGTTGATGGTCACCTATTCTACGGGAGAAATGACCAATGGTTGGTCCATTGTGGCTTCTGCTTCACGGCGATGGGCTCAGGAAGGATATGTAAAAGGCACCTTTTATGATGCATGGGCCTATTTTTTCGGTGTTGAAAAACGGATTAACAAAAGGCAAAGCCTGGCGTTTACGGTATTTGGTGCTCCTGCCAAACGTGGTAAAGGAGGTCTTTCAACGCAAGAAGCCTACGACCTGAGCGGCTCTAACTATTACAACCCCTACTGGGGTTACCAGAATGGCGAAGTCAGAAATTCGCGGGTAAGTAATTATCATCAACCCATGATGACTTTGAGCCATTACTTTCAGGTTTCCGAAAAAACAAAATCGCAGGCATCGCTTTCGTATTGGTTCGGGAGGGGAGGTTCTACCGCTTTAAACTGGGTGGAAGCCAGCGATCCGCGCCCCGATTATTACCGTTATTTACCCAGCTTCTTTCACTTAATAGGAGATGAGTCTACCGCAGACTACTACACCACCCAATGGCAAAACAATGAAGCGTTTCGTCAAATAAACTGGGATGGATTTTATTTTGCCAATAGCAAATACCTGTATACCGTTTCCGATGTGGATGGTATTGCGGGAAATGACGTGACAGGTTTGCGATCGAAATATATTGTGGAAGACCGACGCAACGATAAAAGTCAGTTTCAATTTAACTGGCATGTAGTATCGTTTGTAACAAACCACCTTACGCTAAGCGGGGGATTAAATATGGATTATTATAAAGGGCACCAATATAAAGTAGTGGACGATTTGTTGGGAGGTCAATTTTGGCTCGATATCGACAAATACGCCAATGGCGATCCTTTTGTGGTTACCGATGAGGCACAAAGCGATTTGAACAATCCCAACCATTTGGCCAAAGAGGGTGATGTGTTTGGTTACGATTATACCGCAAACATCAATAAACAGCAAGTTTTCGGTCAGGCGGCTTTTACCTATCGAAAATTTGATTTTTATGCAGGGCTCACCCTTTCGCATACCAATTTCTGGCGTACCGGAAACATGCGAAACGGCCATTTTCCAAACGATTCATATGGCGATGGTCATAAAAATAACTTCTACAATTATGGTGTTAAAGGGGGCATAACTTATAAAATAAACGGACGTAACTATTTTACGGCCAATGCTGCCTATATGACCCGTGCTCCCTTTTTCAGAAATTCGTACATCTCAATTCGAACCCGTGATTTCACCGTCGATCATTTGAAAAGCGAAACCATTTATTCGGGGGATGTGAGTTATTTTTTAAGAACGCCTGCTGTAAAAGGACGAATTACCGCTTATTACACTCAGTTTAAAAATCAAACCTGGTCAAGGAGTTTTTATCACGATTTGCTGAACTCGTTTGTGAATTATATAATGACCGGTGTAGACAAACAAGATGCCGGTATTGAATTGGGAGTTGAAGCCAATCTTACCGCAACCATTTCTGTTTCAGGTGTGTTAGGATATGGTCAAAACATCTATAACTCAAGGCCTTTGGCTACGATTACACAGGACAACGATGCCGCATTATTGGCACAAGATCGAAAAGTTTATCTAAAGAATTATTATGTGGGTGGAATGCCTCAAACAGTAGCTTCGTTGGGAATTCGTTACAACTCTCCCAAATATTGGTTCATGGGAATCAGTGGAAACTATTTTGGAGATGCCTACCTTGATCCCAATCCCGACCGGCATACGGCCGAAGCTTTGGGAGCCTTTGCCAGCGACGATACCCGTATCCCCGGTGTTTTGGCCCAGGAGAAACTGGATTCAGGGATGACGTTAGACTTTTTTGGAGGTAAATCCTGGCGCATCAACCATAAATATTACCTTGGTTTTACCATCAGTGTAAGCAATTTGCTTGATAATACTTCGTATGCAATGTCGGGTTATGAACAATTGCGTTATGACCCTTCCAACATTGCCAAATTTCCACCCAAATTGGCCTATTTGTATGGTCGTACTTTTTTCCTCAACATTTACCTAAGAAAATAACCCGTTCAATTGAATCAATATAAAATTTTAAATATGAAAAAGTTAGCTTTATTCTTTCTCTCTGTTTTGCTATTATCTTTCTCATCATGTGTGAAACAGGATTTTGACACCCCTCCAATTAAAGACATTCCGGTTGGAACCATTTATTCCATTGCCCAGTTAAGGCAAATGTATGCCGACTCAGGGGCTTATCAGTTTACCGGTGATGCTTCGGTATATGCCGTAGTTACCATGGACGAATCATCAGGAAACATCTATAAAAGTGCTTATGTTCAGGATGCAAATGATGCTGTTAACCTGCATCTGCAACAAAGCGGCGGCCTGAGTGTGGGCGATTCTATCCGTATTTATCTTAAAAATGTGATCCTTTCCGATTACAGTGGCATGTTTCAGCTTGACAATGTGAACAATGATTCGAGCCTGGTGATTCTGGCTACCAGAAAGTATAAAACACCCAGGTTGGTCACCATTCCCGATTTGTTAGCCGGAAATTACCAGTCACAATTAATCAAGCTCGAAAATGTTCAGTTTTCGGAAGCCGATACCGGAAAAGTATTTTCCGAATCTACCAAAGCCACCAACCGTTCTCTTGAAAACTGTGAGGGTGACCAGGTGGATGTGCGTACCAGCAACTATGCCAATTTTGCCTCGGCGCTAGTCCCTTCGGGAAGAGGTTCGTTGGTGGGTATTGTGGGATCGTTTAACGGAAGCCCTCAATTGTATATTCGTTCGCTATCGGAAGTGGTTATGGATAGCGCCCGTTGTGTAATCAGCACCGGTGGCGATGTGATTACGCCGGTTACCGGAGTGGATGAAGCCTTTAATAATGCCGAAAATTATACAGACATAGCCATTGATGGATGGACCAATATTACAGTGGCAGGTGACCGTGCCTGGCAGGGAAAAGTGTATAATTCGGATAAATATGCACAAGCTAGCGGTTATAATTCGGGGTTGAGTGATATGGAAACCTGGCTGATTACTCCTCCGGTCATCAACACCAGTGGCGATAAAGTGTTAAGTTTTAAATCGGCAGTAGCCTACTGGAAACATAACGCAGGAAACCAACCTTTAACGGTCCTGGCCTCGACTGATTTTGACGGAAGTAATTTTGCCACGGCTACCTGGACCGATTTGCACGTTACCTTACCGGATGAAAATGCCACCAACTATGCATGGGCTTCTTCAGGTGATATTTCACTGGCCAATTTTGTTGGAAATGTGGCGATTGCCTTTAAATATAAAGGGAGCGATACCGAATCAACAACGGTTACCCTGGATGATGTCGTGATTAGCGGAAATGGTGGCGGAAGTACCGGACTTACCTCTCTGGACGAAGATTTCTCCAGTCAGGCAGATAAAAGTGATATTAATTTGAGTGGTTGGCTGAATGTAGCTAAAATCGGCTCAAGAAAATGGCAGGGAAAACTATATAGCTCCAACTATTATGCCCAGGCTTCTTCCTATAATTCAAAGGAAGAGAATGAAATTTGGTTGATTACCCCGAAAATCGATTTGGATGGAATGACCAATCCTACCTTAAACTTTGATAATGCAACGGCTTACTGGAAACATGATGGCTTAACCGTATGGATTTCAACTGATTTTGATGGCGTTAATATCGACGCTGCCACCTGGGTGCAATTAAGCCCCACGCTTGCAGGTGAGTCAAATTCAAATTACGAATGGGTTAATTCAGGCGATATTGACCTGTCATCCTATTCGGGCTCGGCCTACATTGCCTTTAAATACCATGGAGATGATACCCAGGGTCAGACCTCTTCTTACGACATTGATAATGTGAAAGTGTTTAGTAAGTAGGGCCGTCCTATTTTAAAAAATGTTGCCGGCAAGTCTGAACCCTAATCAGGCTTGTCGGCTTTTTTTGTTTTATTGCGGTGCTCAATGCTCATTTGAAATAGGTTGGAGAGGTCGATTTCGGAGTCAAGTAAAAAATGCCATCATACCGCTGGAAGATGAGCCATTTAATCAATCACACATGAAAAAAGGCAATTAACAATATTTATGTTTCTTGAGGGTGATGAGATTCATTACTTTCAATTATTTTAGCAAAAAATTTAGTCAATGAATAAGGCCCTCGTCATCATTCCAACCTATAACGAGAAGGAGAATATTGAAAGTATTATCAGAACAGTATTTTCACTTCAAACTGCTTTTGATATTTTGGTGGTTGAAGACCATAGCCCGGATGGTACTGCCTCCATTGTGAAAAAGCTGATGGTGGAGTTTCCCAATCAACTGCATATTCTTGAGCGAGAGGGAAAAAAAGGATTGGGAACCGCCTATATTGACGGATTTAAATGGGCACTTCAACGGAAATATGATTATATCTTTGAGATGGATGCCGATTTTTCGCACAATCCGTTCGATTTGGAGCTTTTGTATCAAACGGCTCAGTCGAGTGATGTGGATGTGGTCATTGGCTCGCGATACATTAGCGGTGTAAATGTAGTAAACTGGCCCATGGGAAGGGTGTTGATGTCCTATTTTGCTTCGTCATACGTGAGAATGATTACCGGACTTGATATTCGTGATACCACGGCCGGTTTTATTTGCTGGACCCGGAAAGTTTTGGAAACCATCGATTTAGATCGTGTACGATTTGTGGGATATGCCTTTCAAATTGAGATGAAGTACACAGCGGTTAAGCTGGGGTTTCATGTGGTGGAGGTGCCTATTATTTTTACCGATCGTACACGGGGTGAATCGAAAATGAATAAAAGTATCTTTCGTGAAGCGGTTTTCGGCGTGATGGATTTGCGAAAACGGAGTCTGTTTGGAAAAATAAAACCACGAAAAACCTGACCAATGATGTCAAAAGCCTATCATATAAAAAATGCCACATTGGTGAATGAGCATCGTGTTTGCCCCGCTGATGTCTTTTTGAGCGATGGTATAATTGAACGCATATCAAAACAGGTCGATCTGCTAACTCCTGCCGGATATACCTGTATCGATGCCAAAGGTTTGCATCTTTTGCCCGGTGTGATTGACGATCAGGTACATTTTCGTGAACCCGGATTGGAATATAAAGCCGATATCTATACCGAAAGTAAAGCAGCGGTTGCAGGGGGAACCACCAGTTTTATGGAAATGCCCAATACCAACCCGCCGGTCTTAACACAGGAATTGTTGGAAGAAAAATATGCTTTGGCTAAGGAAAAATCATTGGCCAACTATTCTTTTTACATGGGGGCCTCAAACGATAACCTCGAAGAGGTTTTAAAAACTGATCCTGCAAAAGTTTGTGGCGTAAAAGTATTTATGGGATCTTCAACAGGAAACATGTTGGTTGACGATGATGATGTACTGGAAGCTATTTTCTCAAAAGTTCGCATGCTCATTGCCACACATTGCGAAGATGAGACTACCGTTCAGGCCAATCATCAGAAATATTTTAAAAAGTTGGGGATGCAAGCTATTGCGGCAGTTCATCCGCTTATCAGAACGGCTGAGGCTTGTTATTTGTCATCTGCAAAGGCAGTCGGCCTGGCAAAAAAACATGGTGCACGCCTGCACATTCTTCATCTGTCTACTGCCCGTGAGATGGAATTGTTCGATAACGAGGAGCCATTGGAAAGAAAAAAAATTACGGCTGAGGTTTGTGTTCATCACCTTTGGTTTTCCGATGAAGATTATTCCCGGAAAGGGAATTTTGTAAAATGGAACCCTGCTATAAAATCGAAACACGACAGAGACGCATTACGTGAAGCATTATTGAACGGACGTCTGGATGTGGTAGCCACCGATCATGCACCACATACCCTGGAAGAGAAACAAAGGCCCTATTTTAAAGCACCATCCGGTGGCCCGATGGTTCAGCATTCGCTGGTGGCAATGCTTGAGTTAGTGCACAAAGGAAAATTAAAAACGGAACAGGTAGTTGAGAAAATGTGCCACAATCCGGCTACTGTTTTTCGGGTAAAAAACCGCGGGTTTATCCGTGAGGGTTATGTTGCCGATTTGGTCTTGGTTGATATGAATAGCCCGTGGGAAGTCAATAAATCAAACATTTTATACAAATGTGGTTGGTCGCCCATGGAGGGAGAAACTTTTCATTCGCAAGTGATAAAAACCTTTGTGAACGGCCATTTGGTTTATGATGAAGGTCATTTCAATGAAACACAAAAAGGGCAGCGACTGGTCTTTACACCGTAGAAATGAGCAATGAAATAAAAAAATCCGGCCTTTGTTTTAGGGCCGGATTTTTTTATGATTGATTTTAGCCTGCTGGCTTTTTGGGTAAATGAAATTATTGTTTCTTTCCCGGTTTTAAAATTAAGGCGCTAAAGGGTTTTAAAAGAGCGGTTTGGTAGTATGTTTTACCCGTGAGTAAATCGGTATAATGAAAATATGCAGGTATGATCATATGCTGAACGCGACTGCTGAGATTAAAATAAACATCAATTTCGTCTTGACGATTGAATCTTTTGTAAGCCAATACTTTTCCTGATGCTTTAAGAAACTGGATATCCCCTGTGCTGAGTACGGGATTTTCTTTTCTGATTTGAATCAGTTTTTTGTAAAACAGGTATTGGGATTTATTAAAACCAACACTGTCGTATTTTTTGGGTACAGGCTGGATGTTTGTCCTTGTTTCCGGTTGAAAATGATATTCGGGCCACCACAGGGGTTTGCGGCAATCGGGGTCATCGGCGCCCCACATACCCATTTCATCACCATTCCAAATTTGAGGAGCCCCAATGTTGGTAAATTGGTGAATCAAGTATAAGCGTACCCGTTGATAAGTTTCGTCATCGGGTTTTCCTGTGCGATAATGTGGGTCTTCGTTAGGTTTGGCGTGATATTTATATTTCCCCGGATTATAAAAACTACTCAGTAGACGTGGGGTATCGTGAGTAGCAGCCACATCCATCATGGCATATCTGAATGGCTTTGCAAGACGGTTCCATTGAAATTGCAAACTGTCAACGAATTGTTGTGCTGTAATGGGGAAATTTGTTTTGGCAAAAAATGACCTTGCCGGACGATAAATTTGATAAAACATTACGGCATCAAAAACATCTCCTTTAAGGTAAGGGGCAGGATTCATGAGCACATCGGGCCAATTTGTCCACCAAATTTCACCAACAAGGTATGCTGTTGGTTTCACCGATTTCACAAACCTGCGATAGTCGCGCCAAAAGCCCATCGGAATCTGGTCAGCGACATCCAATCGGTAACCATCAATTCCATTGGCAGTATTTCCATCAGGCGCAAGCCAACGTTTTGTTACTGCAAAAATTTGCTTTTTGGCGCCTGTGTTGATGTTGCCTTCATACGGATAGCCGTATTCGTGTTTTCCTTGTACGTTTATCTTTTTAATTTCCGGCAGGCTCATAATATTGAGCCACCCCTTGTATTTAAACTCACTTTGTGGGGTGGCCGGATCATCGAATGAAACCACAGTGTACCAATCTTTATAAGGTGAATTTTGTTGATTTTTTTGAAGGTCTTTAAATGCCCAAAATTCGACACCGGTATGGTTCCACGAATAATCAAGGATAATCTTCATGCCCCTTTTATGAACCTCACGAATGAGTTTTAAGAATAATTTGTCGGCAGCTGTCCATTTCCACGTTTTCGGGTCGGCAGGGTTTTCAGTAGCCATAATTTTGTTGTCGCCCATCGGATCGGGACCAAAATTGACATCCACATGCCGGTAATTTCTGGCATCATATTTATGTAATGAAGGAGCGTCGTTAATGGGGTTCAGATAGATGGCCGTAATACCAAGGTCGTTAAGATAATCCAGCTTGTCAATCACCCCCTGTAAGTCGCCGCCATAACGCCGGTATTGAAGGTTTGGATAAAACGATTTGCCATTTGTTTTGGCCCAGGCATCTTCGGCATACCAATCTTGTGTCCATGGAGTTATTTTCCAGTGGGCTGGAACAGGGTCTGAGGAGGCAGCGTACATATTTTCAGGTTTGGGGTCGTTGGTGGTATCTCCATTGTAAAAACGTTCCACAAAGATTTGGTACCAGATTACATTTTTTGCCCATTGTGGAGGTTGGGTGGGTGTTACTGTTTCTTGTGAGAAACCATTTAAAACCAGTAAAAAGGCTAAGACAAAGCCGGATAAGAATTTCATAATGAATTTTATTTTGATGACAGATCAAAGATAGTGAAGTTTGTAGCATCAAAAAAAAGCCGGACAATTTGCCCGGCTTTTTTTGGTATGCAAAGAATGATTAATTCTTT
>CBETNY010000043.1:0-8866 GCA_965537275.1 uncultured bacterium
TCTTGCTTGCTGCCGGTGCCATCATCCCCGACATGAAAGATTTTGAATTTGATCTCTATTTTCAGGTTACCTCTTTTACTTTTGGTACGCTCCTCAATGGCGACTATATTCCAAAAAGTATCCGGGGAAACCGTTTTACACCCGAAGTTATCAAAGTGATACGTAATGCCCGTCATGGTCAGAAATTTTTCTTTGAAAATATTGAAGCCAAAGGCCCGGACGGCTCGATCAGAAGCTTAAACCCCATTAGTTTAGAGATAAAATAAAAGAAGTAAAATGAAAAAAATATTGCTCCCCTTAATCACGGCACTGATGATTTTGAGCCCGGTTCTTCTGATGGCTCAAATTACTGATGACGCTCCGGTGGATGGTCTGTATCAGGATTTGGGAACCATCAATAAAAAACCCATGCCATTGCCCGGCGTTCGTAAAGCCGATATTATGTGGTCGAAACGTATATGGCGAGAAATTGATTTTCGCCAAAAAATGAACCAGGTTTTTTATTTTCCACTGGTGCCACAGCAAAATTGGAAATCGTTTATTACCATTTTACTGGATGCGCTTAAACAGGGTAAATTAACGGCCTATGACCTTTCAAGTACCGATGAACTCCTGGTACCCATTACTTATCAGGAAATTATTGGCCGGCAAACCGACACCATTCACCGCGTCATGAAAAGGTCGCAATATCCCTATGATGAATACGATACAACCCTTGTAACCGAATTTGACCCCAGCAAAGTAATGCGTTTACGGCTCAAAGAAGATTGGTATTTCGACAAACAGCGGTCTCAAATGCTGGTACGCATTGAGGCATTTTGTCCGGTAATGATTAAAGACCACAACGGGCAGGAAGTAACCGAACCCCTCTTTTGGATCGCATATCCTCAAAGCCGTAAAATATTGGCCCAGTCGCTGGCTTTCAACCCTTCCAACTCCTCCATGCGTTTAAGTTTTGACGACATCTTTATCAAACGACTCTTCGACAGTTACATCTACAAAGAACAAAACATGTTCGACCGGAGAATCTCTGCCTATGCCACAGGTATAGATGCCATTATCGAATCGAACCGCATAAAGCAGGAGATGTTCGATTTTGAGCAGTATTTATGGCAATATTAGGGTTTAAAAAAAAATAAAAAAACTCTCCAAATCCGGGGAGTTTTTTTTGCTTTTGTACTTTTGTAAAAATGGATAAAATTTTTGAAACCCCTATCACTTATCTAAAAGGTGTTGGTCCACATAAGGCAGATTTACTAACCAAAGAGTTTGGAATTCGTACCTATGCCGACCTGCTTCAACACTTTCCGTTTCGGTATGTGGACAAAAGTAAGGTGTATCAAATTAGTCAGGTCAATACCGATGCCTCCTATTTTCTTTTAAAAGGTAAAATTACAGACCTGAAAGTAGTGGGCGAAAAAAGAGCAAAATATATCAGCGCCACCTTGGTCGACGAGAGTGGCAGTATCCAACTTTTATGGTTTAGAGGGTTACAGTGGATTAAAAAACGTTTTGAGCCCGGCAAAGAATACCTCATTTTCGGCAAGCCATCGGTATATAAAAATCATTTCAACCTGGTTCACCCCGAAGTAGAGGATGTAAAACCGGAAAGTCCCGAAACCCTTAGCAACCCCCTCGAAGGGATTTACCATTCTACCGAAAAACTCAAGGCGGCTGGAATGGGAAGCCGTGGAATTGCACGCTTAATGCGTACCCTTCTCAGTACTATCCAATCACACATCACCGAAAATTTACCCGATTATCTGATGCAACGCCATGGTTTGATAAGCCACAAGCAGGCTTTGATTTCCATTCATTTTCCCAAAAAGCCCGAAGAAATTAAACCGGCTATTTACCGGTTAAAATTTGAAGAACTGTTTTTCTTACAAATGGAACTACTGCTTCAAAAAAAAATTCTTCAAAACAAAACAGAGGGTCATATCTTCGAAAAGGTAGGTCCGCTTTTCAACACTTTTTTCCACGATTATCTTCCCTTTGAGTTGACAGAAGCCCAGAAACGGGTGACCCGGGAAATCCGGGCCGATTTACGAAGTGGCAAACAGATGAACCGCCTGTTACAGGGAGATGTGGGAAGCGGAAAAACTTTGGTGGCCCTATTGGGAATTTTGATTGCCATCGATAATGGCTTTCAAACAACTTTTATGGCTCCCACAGAAATTTTAGCCACCCAACATTACAATACGCTCAAAAAGATGCTGGATGGAATGCCCATCGAAATTGAACTATTGACAGGCTCCACACGCAAGCCCAAACGAAAACAGATTCACGAAAAACTACTTAGCGGTCAACTTCAGATTTTGGTTGGAACCCACGCGCTCATAGAAGACACGGTGAAATTTAAAAACCTGGGATTTGCAGTCATCGACGAACAACACCGCTTTGGGGTAGCCCAAAGGGCCAAATTATGGAAGAAAAACAGTATCCCTCCTCATGTTTTGGTTATGACCGCTACACCCATCCCCCGAACGCTGGCGATGACCCTTTACGGTAACCTTGATGTATCGATTATTGACGAGTTGCCCCCGGGAAGAAAACCCGTTAAAACCATTCATTTTTTCGAATCGAAACGACTCAGAGTATTGGGATTTATTCGCGAGCAAATAAAAATTGGCAGGCAGGTTTATGTGGTTTATCCGCTTATCAAAGAATCGGAAAAGATGGACTTAAAAAACCTCATGGACGGGTATGAAAATATGTTGCGTGATTTCCCGGAACCCCAATACATGGTGAGTGTGGTTCACGGACGTATGAAACCCGAAGACAAAGCCTACGAAATGAAACGCTTCGCAGATGGGATTACCAATATTTTGGTTGCCACTACCGTGATTGAGGTGGGTGTGGATGTACCCAATGCATCCATCATGGTAATTGAAAACGCCGAACGCTTTGGGTTGTCACAATTGCATCAACTCCGCGGACGCGTGGGCCGGGGTGCCGATCAGTCGTGGTGTATTCTTATGTCGGGAAACAAATTATCCAACGAGGGCAGGAAAAGACTCGAAATTATGGTTTCGACCAATGATGGTTTTGAAATTGCCGAAGCCGATTTAAAACTTCGAGGACCCGGTGATATGCAAGGAACCCAACAGTCGGGAATGCTTGATTTTCATTTGGCTAACCTGGCCAAAGACGGCGATCTTATTGCTAAAACCCGAAAAATTGCTACAGACATCCTCAACGATGACCCACGTCTTCAAAAGGAAGAAAACCAACCCCTCAACCGCGAAATCCGCAGGCGATTCAAAGACAAGACCCTATGGGCCAGAATTTCATAAGATTTTACTAACTTTGTTGGGCGATGTCCAACAATTTAATTTATCAATTGGGAATCTGTTTGATTCCCGGAGTGGGTGATGTAAACGGAAAAAAACTAATCAACTACTGCGGGAGTGCCGAAGCGGTATTTTCCACTTCACGGAAAAGCCTGTTGGCCATTCCCGGAATCGGACAGGCCACGGTCAACAGCATCCTGAACCAGCAGGTGCTGAAACGTGCCGAACAGGAGATAAAATTTTTGGAAAAGTACCACATTCGAGCCCTGTTTTATACTGATCCCGATTATCCACAACGCCTCCTGAATTGCTACGACCATCCCCTGATGCTCTTTTATAAAGGAAGTGCCAACCTAAATACCAGTAGGGTAATCAGTTTTGTTGGTACCCGAAGGGCTACCGAATATGGCCGTATGCATTGCAAATCGATTCTTGAAGGGCTGAAACAAAAAGATATTTTACTCATCAGCGGTTTGGCTTATGGAATTGATGGCTGTGCCCACCGCCAGGCCATTGATTTGGAAATTCCAACCGTCGGGGTGTTGGGTCATGGATTGGACAGAATTTATCCGGCACAACACAAACACCTTGCCCAATCGATGATTGAAGCGAAGGGAGGATTACTCACCGAATTTTTCTCCAACACCAATCCCGACCGTGAGAACTTTCCCAAACGCAATCGCATTGTTGCAGGCATGAGCGATGCGGTAGTCGTCATCGAGTCAGACATCAAAGGAGGGGCCCTCATCACCGCCGAACTTGCCAATTCGTACAACCGCGATGTGTTTGCCCTTCCGGGACGTGTAGATGATCCTTACTCGAGAGGATGTAATTTCATTATTAAAACAAATAAGGCAGCTCTGATACAAACCGCTGATGATATTGCTTACATCATGGGATGGGATGACCGGCAAAGGCGAGAAAAACAACAAACCGAACTCTTTGTAAAACTTAGCGAAGAAGAAAAAAGTCTGATAAATTTAATCCGTGAAAAGGGTGAAATGAGTATTGATCAGTTGGTAATCCGTTCACAGATGAATCCGTCGAAGGTAGCCTCCGCCTTATTAAATATGGAATTTGCAGGGTTGATACAAAGCCTTCCCGGAAAACAATACAAAGCGTTATAAATCAATGTTTATACTACCTGGATACCGGCTTGATGGTGGAGGCTTTCACTACCAAAACAATACCTACTATGGCCAATCCAATTCCACTGAGTAACAGCAACCGTTGATCGGAAGTGAGAAATCCGAAATAAAATAAGGCATGAAAAAAAGTAGCGATCCCCAAACAGCTTAATTCATCAATCAAAGTGTTTTTTCTTACTTTGCCCATTCCAATAAAAAATCCCTGGACAGCACCAAAAACAAGGTTAGCCAACGGATAGGTCCATAAAAACAGGGTCATGTACTTCATCTTCTCGGTACCCAGGATGCCATAAGCATATAAAACAACGGCAAGCGTAGAAAAACCCAGGGCAATGATCATTCCGTAAATGATGCCCGATAGAGGTGTATTGAAATGTTTCAAATTATAAAAGCTGTATCTGAGAGGCATAAACTTTCCAAATTCAGCACTAAAGGCCACCACCACAAATACATAAAATGCCGTCCGGCGCATGTTTCGCAAATTGTCAAGCCCCAAAACCTTAATGATCTCATTAGCAGCAATAACAAAAATTACCGCAACAAACCCCCAAAGCAAAGCCTGCCAAATAAACTTTAAACTTTTAAGCTCAAATTTAAAACGGAGATAAGCCACAAAAAGCAGAAATAAGAGTGGTGACGCAAAAAACGAAAGATAATCAAAGAGCAACATAAGATAAAGGTTTTACAAAAAGTTCACCAAATATAAGAATTGTTTATAACGTAGGCTTATAAAAAATAAAAGAATATTTTTGTAGATTATTATTGCAAAGGTATTTATTTCATTTTCCATGACAGAAAAGCATCAATTGATACGGCTATCATACCCCTGTTTCTTGCAAAAAGCACCGTGCTTATCCTGCCACAAAAATAAGAACAGATGGATGGTTTACTAAGCGGCACCGTGTTTCGATCAACCGGCAGTTGGTACGAAGTGCTCACCGATGAAGGGAAAATGATTAGCTGCCGGTTAAAGGGAAATTTCAAAATAAAGGGTTTACGAACCACCAACCCCCTGGCTGTGGGTGATTGGGTTGACCTTAAAATTCTTCCTGAAGAAGAAAGAGGGTTAATCGTGAAAATTCACCCTCGAAAAAATTATATCATCCGAAAAGCCACCAAATTATCCAAAGCTTCTCACATTATCGCTGCCAATATAGACCAGGCGGTACTTATTGTTTCTCTTGAAAAACCCCGAACTTCCACTGGTTTTATCGACCGGTTTTTGGTTACCGCCGAAGCCTATCATATTCCAAGCATCATCGTTTTTAATAAATATGATCTGTATAACGATCCTGTAAAGCAAACGCTGGCAACCTACATAGAAGTTTACCAGGCGGCCGGTTATCAATGTTTGGTGACCTCTGCCAAAGAAGGGATACACTTAGATGAACTAAAACAAGTTTTAAAAGACAAGAAAAGCTTACTTTCGGGCCATTCGGGAGTAGGAAAATCAGCCCTGATCAATGGAATCGACCAGACGCTCAACCTGAAAGAAGGGGAGATTTCGAAAGCCCATTTAAAGGGAAAACACACCACCACTTTTGCCGAGATGTTCAAATTAAGTTTTGGGGGATTAATCATCGACACCCCGGGAATTAAAGAATTTGGCTTGGTCGAATTCGACAAAACCGAACTCGGACATCGCTTTCCTGAAATCCGCGGACTCATGAACAAATGCCGGTTTAATAACTGTCTCCATATCAACGAACCGGGATGTGCCGTACGCACCGCAGTTGAAGAGGGTCATATAGCCTCTTTCAGATATCAAAACTATTTAAATATACTGGCTGACTTATAGACCACACCTATTTTTTCAGCATCTTCGGAAACAGAAGAAAATCCAGTTCGCTTTTTGCGGCGGAAAGCGACACCCATTTATCCGTATCAATTTTTATGGCCACCACTCCTGATGTTGGCAGATTTTCGATTTGATGATGCCAATCTAAAAATTCGTTAGCAAGATCATTAAAAGTCATGTTATGCCCCACAATCATCACCGTTTGATACTCATCCGATAAGGTATACAGTTTTGAAAGCACTTGATCGGGATCGGCATGGTAGAAGCCGGCCTCGTAAATAATGGCCTCCTCGGGATAAGAAAGGGCCTTGGCTAAAATACGTGCCGTTTGCCGTGCCCGTAACGCCGTACTGCTAATCATCACATCGGGCACAGATTTCTTATTTTTCAATAGCCAACGGGCGACTTTTTTCGTGCGTTTGACTCCCTCCGGAAGCAATTCCCGCTCATGATCGGATACGCCCAGGTTGGCCCACGACGACTTTCCATGCCTTACAATATAAAGTGTTTTCATGATTTAATCGGTATTAATAGAAATGACGGCTTCAAAGATAAATATTTATGCATAAATTCAATATTTTTGCACCATGGAAACAAAACGTCAAGAACGTATTCAAAAACTACTGCTTCGCGATTTGGGAGAAATCTTCCAACGCGAATTGGGACACATCACTAAAAATGCCATGGTTACCGTTACAAAAGTAAAAGTAACCCCCGATTTAACACTGGCTCGGGTATATTTAAGCCTTTTCGCCACCAAGGACAAGGAAGCCCTTATGAATGCCATCACCAAACATAGCAAGGAAATCAGAGGGCGACTGGGTGAGCGTATCAGACATCAACTGCGTTCGGTACCTGCCTTACAATTTTTTGAAGACGATTCGTTGGATTACATCGACCGAATCGACAAACTGCTTCATGATAAATAAACCACTTTAAACCTTTTTATGCAATACGATCCCATCAAAAGAAAGCTGGGAGTGTTTTTTAACACCACCCCGTTCTTCAGAAAATTATTTTACCGTTTACTCGACTTGCTGTTGCTTCGGTCGTGGCACATTCGCAAAGCCATCAGGCAGTGGGAAAAAGGCCGGCGTGGCCCGCAAACCATTTTAGATGCCGGTTCCGGATTTGGTCAATACGATTATTATTTGGCCCGCCGACACCATAACTGGTATATTCAGGGTGTGGATGTGAAAAAGGAGCAAATTGCCGATTGCAACCGTTTTTTCAATAAAATCAAGCGGCACAATGTCCGGTTTAACGAAGTTGACCTGGTTAAATACAACGAAAAAAACATCTACGACCTGGTACTTTGTGTTGATGTTATGGAGCACATCGAAGAAGATGAAAAGGTTTTACAAAATTTTTATCATGCTTTAAAAAAGGAAGGCATGCTGCTTATCTCAACGCCTTCCGACCAAGGAGGTTCGGATGTGCACCACCATGATCATGAATCGGGAGAAGGCCATTCGTTCATTGATGAACATGTACGGGATGGTTACGGCATAGAGGAAATAAAAGAAAAAATGAAAAGAGCAGGATTCCGTCATACCGAAGTCTACTACCAGTATGGTCCTGCGGGGAACCTGGCCTGGAAGTTAAGTATGAAATATCCCATTATTTTGTTAAACGCCTCTTTTTGGTGGATGCTGCTTTTACCTTTTTACTATTTGCTCACCTTTCCTTTGGTGTTGGTGCTAAATTACATGGATGTAACCAGCAGGCATAAAACCGGCACCGGTCTTATTGCGAAAGCCTGGAAATAGATTCCTGCATGGCAGGCAGCATGAATCTTAATGCGCTTCAAGCCAGTTGTTCCCGGTATTGATGTCCACCACAAGAGGCACATCCAAATCCATTGCATGGATCATTTTATCCTCAACCAAAGCTTTTAGCGTTTCAACTTCTTCCAGATGTGCATCGAATACAAGTTCGTCATGCACCTGCAAAATCATTCGTGATTTTAGATTTAGCCGCTCGATTTCGTTAAAGATATCAATCATGGCAATTTTAATCATGTCAGCCGATGAACCCTGGATGGGAGCGTTGATGGCATTGCGTTCGGCATATCCACGAACTACTGCATTGGCCGAACGAATGTCTTTAAGATACCGGCGACGCCCCAGGATTGTTTCCACATAACCATGCTGCCGGGCAAATTCCTTGGTGGTTTCCATATATTGATGAATTCCGGGATATTTCTCAAAATAGCTGTTAATAATAGCAGCGGCTTCCTTTCGGGGAATCCCCAATCGCTCAGACAAACCAAACGCCGAAATTCCATAGATAATTCCAAAATTAACGGTTTTAGCATGACGACGCATCTCCTTGCTCACATCTTTAGGCGGCACACCATACACCCGCGATGCTGTAGCGATATGGATGTCCATTCCCTGCTGAAAGGCCTCCATCATGGCAGCATCTTTACTCAAATGCGCAATAATCCGCAGCTCGATTTGAGAATAATCGGCAGCCAGCAAAGTATAATCTTCGTTGCGTGGGATAAAGGCCTTCCTGATTTCACGGCCCCGTTGCGTGCGAATGGGAATATTCTGCAAGTTGGGATTGTTTGAGCTAAGCCGACCGGTAGCTGCAACCGCTTGGTTATAAGAGGTATGGATGCG
>CBETNY010000044.1:0-8712 GCA_965537275.1 uncultured bacterium
CCATCGGTTTCATCTTCGATGGTAAAAGGAGGTACTTTGGAAGCGTTGAGCACTTTGAGTTCGGTGAGGTAAATTTCAATGTCACCGGTAGGAAGTTTGGGGTTTTTTGAAAGCCGTTCAATCACTTTCCCGGTGGCTTGTACCACAAATTCACGCCCGATGGTGCGCGCCTGTTCGATGAGGTGAGCCTCGGAACGGCCTTCTTCCAGCAGAAGCTGGGTAATGCCATAGCGATCGCGTAAATCAATCCAGATTAAGCCGCCTTTATCGCGGATTCGTTGAACCCAACCACTTAAAACAACATTTTTATTAACATCTTCAATTCGCAGTTCCCCGCAGGTATGTGTACGCAACATGTGATTCGCTTTAAAATTTTCAGGCTGCGAAATTACGAAAGTTCAGGGATTTGGAAGGCCTTATTACGGACTTATATCCAACAAAAAACCCCGGAATTTTCAAACCGGGGCTTCTTTTTACTTTTTCTTATTTATTCAGCCAGAACCAGCACTTTGTTATTAAGTACTTCAATCACTCCACCATTAATATCGAAGAATGTTTCGGACTTTCCCTTTCCCACCTTTATCTTGCCTTGTTTCAGGGCCGAAATCATGGGGGCGTGGTTGTTTAATACCTCGAATGAGCCATCAATACCGGGAAGTTGAACCAAATCGGCTTCTCCTTTAAAGATTGTTTTGTCAGGGGTAATAATTTCAAGGTTCATCGGAACATCAGTTTAACGATTTGTAAATTTATTACAGGTTAGAATGCGGATGCTTTTATTTGGCATCAGCAAGCATTTTCTTTCCTTTTTCTATGGCTTCTTCAATGGTTCCCACCAGGTTAAAGGCAGCTTCGGGATATTGATCGACTTCCCCGTCCATAATCATATTGAAACCTTTGATGGTGTCTTCTATTGAGACCAGTGTTCCTTTTAATCCGGTAAACTGTTCGGCAACATGGAAAGGTTGAGACAAGAAACGTTGGACACGGCGGGCACGGTGGACAATTAATTTGTCTTCTTCCGAAAGTTCATCCATACCCAGAATGGCAATAATATCTTGAAGTTCGTTATAGCGTTGCAGGATATTTTTTACTCGTTGTGCGGTGTTGTAATGTTCATCACCCACCACGTCGGGAGTTAAAATACGTGAAGTAGAGTCGAGCGGATCCACGGCAGGATAAATTCCCAGCTCAGCAATTTTACGGCTCAACACAGTGGTGGCATCCAGGTGGGCAAAGGTTGTAGCCGGTGCCGGGTCGGTAAGGTCATCGGCCGGCACATAAACAGCTTGTACTGAAGTAATGGAGCCTCTTTTGGTAGAGGTGATACGCTCTTGCATAATTCCCATTTCGGTGGCAAGCGTAGGTTGATAACCCACAGCCGATGGCATACGTCCCAGCAAAGCGGAGACTTCCGATCCGGCCTGGGTAAAACGGAAAATATTGTCAATAAAGAACAAAATGTCGCGACCTCCTGATTTTTCGTCGCCATCGCGAAAATATTCTGCCAAAGTTAATCCGGAAAGGGCCACACGGGCACGTGCTCCGGGAGGCTCGTTCATCTGACCAAAGACCAGTGTAGCTTGTGATTTGGCCAGTTCTTCGCGGTCGACTTTGGTTAAATCCCAATCGCCTTTATCCATGGCTTCTTTGAATTCATCCCCATAACGGATAACCCCCGATTCAATCATTTCGCGAAGCAAATCATTTCCTTCACGGGTACGTTCACCCACTCCGCCAAATACGGACATTCCCGAATAGGCTTTGGCTATGTTGTTGATGAGCTCCATGATGATTACGGTTTTACCCACTCCGGCACCACCAAACAAACCCACTTTACCTCCTTTAGAGTAAGGCTCAATTAAGTCAATTACCTTAATCCCGGTATATAAAATTTCGGATTGGGTGGTTAGCTCTTCATAAATGGGTGGTTCGCGATGGATGGGATAGGATGTTTTTCCTTCTACATTGCCCAATCCGTCGATGGGTTGCCCAATCACATTAAATAACCGGCCTTTGATATCTTCTCCTACCGGCATACTAATCGGTTTTCCGGTGGAAATAACTTCCATGCCGCGTTGCAATCCGTCAGTAGAGTCCATGGCAATGGTACGAACGGTGTTTTCTCCGGTGGCTTGTTGGACTTCAAGGACGAGTTTTTCACCATCCTTACGTTTGATTTCCAACGCGTCATACAGTTTGGGAAGGTCGTTTTCGTTTTCAAAAACGACATCTATTACGGGGCCGATAATTTGAGCGATGTGGCCAACAATTTTATTCTCCATAAAATACTACGATTAAAGGATTTTAAAAGCGCAAATATAAGAATTATCTGCTTATTTAAAATTTGTTTAAAGGAAAAGGAATTATAATTTTAACTTTTTCCTTTGAAAGAGGAGTAGCCAGAACACACCGATTGTGATGGATGCATCGGCAAGGTTAAAAATGGGTCGAAAGAAAATCAAATGATTGTCCGGGCCAAAGAAAAAGGAGGGTATCCATGAGGGCGCCTGACTACGTGGGAGGTCGATCAATGGAAAGTACAGCATATCAACCACCCGCCCATGCAGAAAGGATGCATAACCCTGACCGGGAGATACCAGGTGGGCCAGTTGATGAAAATTACTTTGTGTAAAGATTAACCCATAGAAAGCACTGTCGAGAATGTTTCCCATGGCGCCCGCAAAAATAAGAGAGATGCTGATTACCAATCCGGTATTTTGTTTTTGGCCACTAATGAACCACAAATAAATACCAATAGCGGTTACCGCTAAAATTCGAAATATGCTGAGCGCCAGTTTTCCCCACTCGCCGGCCAGTTGCATTCCAAAGGCCATCCCGTTATTTTCGGTAAAATAGAGGTAAAACCAATGATCAAACACAGGGACACTTTGTCCCATGGTAAAATTTAACTTAATGTAAAATTTTAATGCCTGATCGAAGATTAGAATGAGCAGAACAATCCAGGCAGCCTTTTTCAAAATCTTATAATTTGGGTACGCATTGATTAATTAATATTTCGCGCCCGCTGGTTATTTTTTGCTTCAATACTGAGTGTGGCATGAGGCACGGCTCTGAGGCGTTCTTTTGAGATCAGCTTGCCCGTTTCACGGCAAATGCCATAGGTTCCGTTTTCAATCCGGACCAAAGCATTTTCAAGGTTGTTGATAAACCGTTGCTGACGGGCAGCCAGCCGGCTGTTCTCTTCTTTCGACAACACCTGCTGTCCTTCCTCAAGTACCTTAAAGGTAGGTGAGGTATCATTGGTATCGGCTCCTCCGGTATTGGTATAGGCTTCCGTTAATAATTTGAGGTCGGCACGTGCCTTCTCCAGCTTTTCCAGAATAATCTTCTTAAACTCTTCCAGTTCTTCTGCAGAATATCTGGTCTTTTCTTCTGTTTTACTTTCTTTCATGGCCTCTGAGTTTTATCTGTTAATAATGTTATTAACTGTCCGAAAATACAAAATATTTTTAGATGTTAATCGAAAAATAGTCGTTAATTGGCTGTAATTTTTTCCAGTTTTAGTTGAGCTGTTATGTTGTCAACAAGGTCAACTTCCAGATAATCATTATCTAATGTCTTATCGAGCAATTCAAGCTCGGCCAATGTTTCTGCGCAAATATAGTTTTTAAATTTAAGAATGGCCGGATGGATGGCTTCGTTGGAAACAATTTTCAATGCAATCCGGTCGGTAACATCCAATCCTTGATCTTTACGCAGGTTTTGAATCCGGTTAACCAATTCGCGGGCCAGACCTTCCTGGCGCAACTCGTCACTAAGGGTGATGTCTAAAGCTATTGTCAGGTTGTCCATGGTGGCTACACTCCAGCCGGGAATATCCATGGTGCTGATTTCCACATCTTCGCGTGTGATTTCCAGCTTGTTTCCATCCAGCTCCAGTACATATTTCCCTTCTGTTTCCAGTTTTTTGATATCCTTTTGGTTAAATTGGTTGATGGCGGCAGCCAGCTGTTTCATCTGTTTGCCATATTTGGGCCCCAGACTTTTAAAGTTCGGTTTGATTTTTTTAACCAGAACGTCCGCATCATCAGTGATATATTCAATGGATTTTACATTGGTTTCGGACAAGATGAGCTTTTCTACCTTTTGAATCTGCTTTTGAAACCGTTCATCCATTACCGGTATCATCACCTTGTTGAGCGGTTGGCGAACCCGCAGGTTGGTCTTTTTTCTCAATGACAAAATCATTGAAGAAATTTTCTGTGCCCATTCCATTCTCTCTTCCAGTGCTTTATCGATAACCGAATCGTCTGCTTCAGGAAAATCGGTCATGTGTACCGAGGGTACAGCCATGCGCCCGGTTACCTGGTTTAAATCGTTAAACAGGCGGTCGGCAAAGAAAGGAGCCAGTGGTGCCGAAAGCATGGAAACCACTTCGAGGCAGCGGTAAAGGGTTTGGTAGGCCTGGATTTTATCTTCCGAATAGGTGCCTTTCCAAAACCTTCTTCGTGACAAACGTACATACCAGTTGCTTAAATGTTCGTTAACAAAGTATTGAATGGCACGTGCCCCACGGGTGGGTTCGTAATTTGAAAATGCTTCGTCTACAGTTTTAATAAGCGAGTTGAGTTCCGATAAGATCCACCGGTCGAGTTCAGTACGTTTGGCAACGGGGACCTCTTCTTCGGCATAGCTAAAGCCATCGATATTGGCATACAAAGCAAAGAAGGCGTATGTATTGTATAAAGTACCGAAGAATTTACGACGGACTTCATCCACGCCTGCCAGGTCGAACCGTAAATTGTCCCAGGGTTGAGAGTTGCTAATCATATACCACCGGGTGGGATCGGGTCCGAATTTTTCAATCGTCGAAAACGGATCGACTGCATTACCCAGTCGTTTCGACATTTTATTTCCATTTTTATCTAAAACCAGTCCGTTGGATACCACCGCTTTGTAAGCAACCGAATCGAAGAGCATGGTAGCAATGGCATGCAGGGTAAAAAACCATCCACGGGTTTGGTCGACGCCTTCTGCAATAAAATCGGCAGGATAATTTTTTTCAAAAAGTTTTTTGTTTTCAAAAGGATAGTGCAACTGGGCGTAGGGCATGGATCCCGAATCGAACCATACATCAATTAAGGCCGGTTCGCGATACATTTTTTTCCCGGTCTCGGAAACCAATACCACCTTATCCACATAAGGACGGTGGAAATCGAACCGTTCGTAATTTTCGGTACTCATGTCATCCGGATCGAAATCTTTCATGGGGTTTTCGGTCATGACTCCGGCTTCGACCGCTTTCTCCACTTCGGCTTTAAGCTCGGCTGCTGATCCCAGACATTTCATCTCGGTGCGGTCTTCGGTTACCCATATAGGCAAGGGGACACCCCAAAACCGTGAACGGGATAAATTCCAGTCAACCAGATTTTCAAGCCAGTTGCCAAAACGTCCTTCGCCTGTGGCGCGTGGTTTCCAGTTGATGGTTTTGTTCAGCTCAATCATCCGGTTTTTCAAAGCCGTGGTTTTAACAAACCACGAGTCAAGGGGGTAATATAAAATGGGTTTATCGGTTCGCCAGCAATGGGGATAATTATGGGTGTGTTTTTCAATTTTGAAAACCTTATTTTCCTTTTTCAACATCACCGATAAATCGATATCCAGACTTGCGTTTTTGTCTTCTTCCTCATCCAGATAGGCGTTTTTCACATAGCGACCGGCAAATTCATTGTACAGGTCAACGTTTACATAGTCTGCGACAAATTGGGGATCAAGCTCTTCCAACTTATAGAAACGACCTCTTAGGTCGACCATGGGACGTTTTTCACCTGTTTTGTCCAACAAAATCAAAGGGGCAATACCTGCTATTTTGGCTACCCGGTCGTCGTCGGCACCAAAGGTGGGTGCAATGTGAACAATTCCGGTTCCGTCTTCGGTGGTTACAAAATCACCCGGAATCACTTCAAAAGCTTTGCCCATGGGTTTTACCCATGGAAAGAGTTGTTCATAAGTGATCCCACATAAGGCTTCCCCTTTATACTGCCCTATTACCTCAAACGGAATGTGTTTGTCTCCCGGTTTATAATCGTCAAACGAAAGATCTTTGTCTTTGGGGTTGAAATAGGCATTGAGCCTGTCTTCGGCCAAAATTACCGTTTCAGGAATTCCGGTGTAAGGATTAAAAGTTTTTACACGCAGGTAGTTGATCTGCGGACCGACGGCCAGGGCGGTATTTGAAGGTAAAGTCCATGGGGTGGTTGTCCAGGCAATAAAATAAACGTCTCCAAAGGCTTGATCGAACAACGGCTCCGATTTTTCATTGCGGATCAATTTGAATTGAGCCACCGCCGTGGTGTCTTGCACATCTTTGTAACAGCCGGGTTGGTTGAGCTCGTGGGTGCTTAATCCGGTACCTGCAGCCGGCGAATAGGGCTGGATGGTGTAACCTTTATATAACAGTCCCTTATCGAACAGCTGTTTCAGTAAATACCAAACCGACTCGATGTATTTGTTGTCAAAGGTGATGTAGGGATGATCCAAATCGACCCAATAGCCAATACGTTTGGTTAAATCGTCCCACATGTCTTTATATTTCAGTACCTCTTTGCGACAGGCTTTGTTGTATTCTTCAACGCTAATTTTTTTGCCAATGTCTTCTTTGGTGATTCCCAGGGTTTTTTCTACACTGATTTCAACCGGCAACCCGTGGGTATCCCAACCGGCTTTCCGCGAAACATATTTCCCTTTTTGGGTTTGATATCGGCAAAAAAGGTCTTTGATGGTTCGTGCCATCACATGGTGAATGCCCGGTTTGCCATTGGCGGATGGGGGGCCTTCGTAGAAAACAAAAGTGGGTTTTCCTTCTCTGTTTTTCAGGCTTTGTTCGAAAATATTATTTTCTTCCCAAAACTTCCTTACTTCCTCTGCTATTTGAGGTAAATCCAATTGTTTGTATTCTTGATATTTCTTTCCCATCAGGATCGGTATTTCAGTAGTTTCTAAAAAATTGGCTGCAAAATTAGAAAAAAACATGGCAAGGTGTACATAAAAAATTGACAAGCATAAAAATAGTGGGTGTTGGGTGGTCAGGCATTCCGGAAAAGAGAGCAAATAAGGAACACGTGCTTTGAAACCAGTCGGGAACGCCCCATCTGGGTGTTAAATAATCTTAAAGACAGTGAAATAAGTGTGTTTTCTATTGAAAATATTTATTGACAGGCATTAATTTTGTGGAACAAGCCGGCAGGTGATTTTGAATTTAAGTTGTTTATTTAAAAATGTTGCGCCATGAAAAGAATCATTTTATTGGGTGTTTTTATCATGTTTGTGTCCTTTGGACAGGCACAAATCGTAAACGATTCAGTGCATAAGCAGCCTCAACCCAAAGTGCAGGTAAAGGTGAATAAAGTTTATGATGAAAATGGAAATGTGGTACGATACGATTCGGTATATACCTGGTCGTATCATTCGGGTAATCAGATTGATGTGGATAGTTTGATGCGGAAATTCGTGCCTTATTTCCATGAGCATTTCACGGATAGCCTTGCGGGAGTATTTAACCATCCGGTTTTTCCGTTGACTGATTCTACTTTGATGCTTGATTTCTTTAATAACGACCATTTTTTTAATCAGTGGCATGAGCAGCTGTTCGATTTAAAGCATCAAATGCAGGTGATGGATTCGCTGAAAAGGCAGTTTTTTAAACAATTTCTGCGTGAATCCGCCGGTAAACACAGCGCAGAGCCTAAAGCCGGTATCTACTAAAATTGTTGATTAGTTTTCGTGACGGTCTGTTTTTAAGCTTGTGTTAGGGTGTATCTTTATCTAATAAAAGTACTTAAAAGACTATGCTACGACTCGTCACGCTATTGATTACCCAGGTATTTGTGCTGGGATTGTTTGCACAGGAAAAGCACCCGGGCGCACTCAATACCTGGGACTTTACTTTAACCGTTGGAACCATAAGTAGTCCGTCATCTTCTCAATTGGAATCGGCCCTGCGGGATGCTCACTTTAATTATCCGGGAAGCACATCACTTTTTGGCAACGATGGAAAGCTGGTAAGTTATCCACACTCGCAAGGGGAAATATCATGGTCTTTTTCAGCACAGCGAAAGTTTAATGCCATCATATCAACCGCGTTACACTTTGACTTTATAAAGTATGGGAGCGTTGTGGGTAAGGGGGAAGCGGGGCAGGTATTGCGTATTTCGACCAAAACAAACTGTTTCAGTCCGGTTTTTTATTATAGCTTGAATCAATGGCTTTTAGTGGGAGCGGGCCCCTCCCTTATTTTTATGACCCGTGAGAAGAATTTTGTAAAGGAAGTTTCCGGCAGTGCCCAACTTGGCGGGGTAACCGGTTTATCCATTAAAATACCAAGCCGTTCTAATTTATTTGCCTTATTGAACATCCAGTATCGGTGGATGCCACGTCAAAGCATTGGGCCTTATATCGAAAAGAGTGGAGCACAAATTGCCTATTTCCCCACTACCAACGTTTTGTTCAACCAGCTGTATTTTAATATTGGATTGGGGGTCCGGTTTTTTCAAAAAAAGTAAGAAGGTACGGCAACCGAAACCGTTTTAAATCGTGGTTAATCAAATGAGAATTTTCACAAAGGGCCTTCCTTTTCAATAAAGCTTTCGTAACACGGTGATGCTTTATCGGGAGGCATCAAATTTTGTATTTTTACAAAAAAATTTCAAAGAGATGAATCAAATAAAATTCGATTACAGCAAGGCACTG
>CBETNY010000045.1:0-8644 GCA_965537275.1 uncultured bacterium
CGATAAATGGGCCCGTGTTAACTGGATATTTAACCATCTTGACAACTACACAGGTTATACCTGGGGCGAAGTACAAGGGGCTATTTGGATTGTAATGAATGACTGGACCGGTCCTTCAGAGGGTGGCGTACTCTATGATGCTGTGTCGCAACAAATGGCCAGTGATTCACAATCACATACCGATTTTACTCCTTTGCCGGGTGGATGGGCTGCAGTAGTCTTTATCCCGCAAGGTACCGATCCTAACCAGGGAACTCCTGATATTCAAACCATGTTTATCCAGGTTGACCCCTGATCAACCCTCATAAAATGATAAAAAGCGCTTTTCCCAAAACGGGAAAGGCGCTTTTTTGGTATGGGATCTTCTTCATTCGCGCGATTCGATTACCTTTGCCTCGAATTTAATTGCTGATATGTTCCGGTATTTTTCTTCCGGCTTATCCCCTAAATCGATCGATGTATGAATTTATTATCCGTTGACAGGCTCTCAAAAGCTTATGGCGACAAAGTCCTTTTTGACCAAATTAGTTTTGGTTTGCATAAAGGGGATAAAACGGCTCTGATTGCGGACAATGGAACCGGTAAGTCAACCTTGTTAAAAATTTTGGCGGGGAAGGATTTTGCCGACTCGGGTAACTTTGTATTTCGTGACGGACTTCGTGTGGCTTACCTCGAGCAACATCCGGTTTTTCAACCGGGTATTAGTGTAGCGACCTTGGTGGAAACTCATGAAACCCTGGTGAGAAATTTGATGGTTCGTTACCAAAAAGCATTGAAAGCACAGGCCGAAGACGACTGTGCTGCCAACCGTGCCGAATTGGACAGGCTGACCAATGAAATGGACAAACATTCGGCATGGGATTATGATCACCGTCTTTTAGAGATGCTTACCCGTTTTGGAATTACTCGTCTTGATCAGAAAACAGAAACCCTTTCAGGCGGACAAAACAAGCGGCTGGCCCTGGCCCTGGCTTTGATGGATGACCCTGAGTTGCTTTTGCTTGACGAGCCAACCAACCACCTTGATATTGAGATGATCGAGTGGCTTGAGCAATACCTGAGTAATGCAAGCATCAGTCTGTTGATGGTGACGCACGATCGCTATTTTCTCGATCGGGTTTGTAATCGGATTTTGGAGTTAACCCATGGAGAATTGTTTGTGCATCAGGGAAATTATGCCTATTTTCTTGAAAAAAGAGCCGCTCGAATGGATGCCCGCCAGTTGGAGGTTGATAAAGCGGCTAAACTCATGAAAAAGGAACTGGAATGGATGCGACGGATGCCAAAAGCACGTACCCACAAATCGAAATCAAGAATTGATGCTTTTTACCAAACGAAAGAAAAAGCTACCAGTGGAGTGAAATCTCAGGAACTTAAATTGGAAACCCGTCAACAACGACTTGGTGGTAAAATCATTGAAATTAAACATTTAAAGAAATCGTATGGCAACCTAAAGGTGATTGATGATTTCAGTTACTTGTTTAAAAAAGGAGAACGCATCGGCATCATTGGAAAAAACGGAACAGGAAAAACCACTTTTCTTAATTTAATTACCGGTAATGAAAAGCCCGATGCCGGTGAGATTGAAATGGGTGAAACATTGGTGCCTGCCTACTACCGTCAGGAAGGTTTGAAAACCGCCGGAGAGAAAACCGTGTTGGAAGTAGTAAAAGAAATTGCTGAGGTGGTTCATCTCGACAAAGGAAACACCATGACGGTTTCTCAGTTCTTGAATTATTTTCTTTTTCCACCTAAAATGCAGCAAACTCCGGTGTCGAAACTCAGTGGTGGTGAGTTAAGACGACTTTACCTGCTGACCGTATTAATTAAAAATCCCAATTTTCTGATTTTGGATGAGCCCACCAACGATTTGGATATTCTTACATTAAATAAACTGGAAGAATTTTTGACCGATTTTAAGGGCTGTCTGATTTTGGTATCGCACGACCGTTACATGCTTGACCGGCTTTCGGATCATCTGTTTGTGTTTGAAGGAAATGGAAAAATCAGAGATTTTTACGGGACCTATACCCAATACCATCTCGAAAAGGAAGAGGTACTCAAAGCGGAAAAAAAAGCAAAAACGGCCGTGAAACCCATCCGTAAGAAAAATGAAGGCAAACAGCAAAAAGGGAAGCTGACCTTTAACGAAAAACGGGAGTATGAGCAGTTGGAAAAAGAGATTGCGGAACTGGAAGCTGAAAAGGCTGATCTTGAGCGCCAGATGAATTCCGGTAGTCTCGATTACCAGCAGTTGGAAAAGTGCTCGGCCCAAATCGGAACATTGATTAATTTGATTGATGAAAAAACCTTCCGCTGGATGGAACTTGATGAGAAGCAATCGGAAAGCCAATAGTTTGGGCTGTCATACCCTTTTCAAAACCCAAGAAATTTGATGACCGGTATTTGGAAACCTTTGGTCAGGGTTACTTTTTCGGGTAATTAATGATGTCGCGGATGTCGTTATACAAGGGTTTCAGCCTTTTGTACATTTTTCGATAAACCCTGTTAAACAATTGGTCGTAAATTTTCACATTTTCGGGGATGGGGTGATACACTTCCCCAACGCGGGTCATTTTTTGAATGGCTGTTTTGAAGTCGGGATATAGTCCCAACCCTACCGCAGCGTTGATGGCAGCGCCCAAAGCAGATGTTTCATAAGTATGCGGTTTTTCAACCGGCAAATTGAAAATATCAGCTGTCAATTGTAAAGCATTTTTACTTTGTGAGCCGCCTCCGGAAACCCGAATTTTGCGAATGGGTACACCGGTGGTTTTTTGCGTACGCAGGGCGCCCTCTTTCAATGCGTAGGCGATTCCCTCTAAGATAGATCGGTAAAGATGCGCGCGGGTATGTACATCGCCAAAGCCAATGACTGCACCTTTTGCTTCAATTCCGGGAAGCTTTACACCCGGCGACCAGTAGGGTTGTAGAGTCAGTCCCATGGAACCCGGCGGCACATCTTCAATCATTTTGTCAAACAACTCCTCTGGTTCTTTGTTGAGCTTTTTGGCCATCTCCACTTCGCGATAGCCAAATTCATTTTTAAACCATTTGATCATCCAAAACCCCCGGTAAATCATGACCTCCGTATTAAAAAAGTGAGGCACGGCCGAAGGGTAGGAGGGAAACATGCGCACCACCTCAAGATAGTGGTCGTTCACCGTTTGAATGGTGGCGGTGGTTCCATAACTCAGGCAAGCAATTTCCGGAGAAATCACCCCCGACCCCAATACTTCACAGGCTTTGTCGGAAGCTGCTGCAATAATAGGCAGTCCCTTGGGTATGCCCGTCTGTTTGGAGGCTTCGGCAGTGATTTTCCCCAATGGCATGGAGGGAAAAACCAGGTCAGCCAATTTCTTCCGTTTAATGGGGAACATTTTGTAATTGATGGATCTTTTCTTCGAATACTGATGCTTTTTGTAGTTAAACGGCACATATCCCACCATGCTACCCACGGAATCTACATATTGACCCGAAAGACGTGAAATAAGAAAACCGGAAAGCATCAGATATTTATCGGTTTTTTTCCAAATTTCAGGCTGATTTTGGCGGATCCAGTTTGCTTCGCACTCTTCAATGGCATAAGTGATGGATTCGCGTACGCCGGCAAGCTGAAACGCGGCTTTTACGACACCTGACGGCCAACCTTCCGCTTTCGCTTTCCGTTGATCGAGCCAGATAATGGCCGGACGCAGGGGCTTTCCGTCCTTATCCAGATTCACTACCGTCCCCCTTTGGGTGGTGATGCTCATGCCTTTTAATTGCCGGAGATCGATTTTTGTATTGGCAAACAACCGGTTGGTGCTTTCGCATAATTTTTCCCAAAAATATTCGGGATCTTGTTCGGCATACCCGGGCTGGGATGAATAATAAGCTTCGATGGAAGTTTTTATGATTTCACGAATATTCCCTTCCAAATCGATAAATGACGATCGAATGGATTGGGTGCCTACATCAATCACCAAAATATATTTTTTTGAAGAATCGGTTAACGTCATAATAAATCAGGATTTTGTTCAAAGCTATGAAAATTTACAAACCGGCTGCCACCGACTTTTTTACTGCAAACCCAATGTGCCTCCCGGGTTCATAATTCCGCCGGGGTCAAGATAATCTTTACTTGCCTGCATCAGCCCCATTGCTGTTTTTCCCATTTCATCTTCCATCCACGGGGCCAGTGCACGGCCGATGCCATGATGATGAGTGAGTGAACCTCCATTATTGTGTATTGTATCGATCAATCCTTTATGGTATTGAAGATAATCTTCCAATTCTTTTCCTTTTTTCATAGGACTTAGAAAAGTAAAATACAAATTGGCGCCGGTTTCATACACGTGAGAAATATGTGCCATCACATGGGTTTTTTCCCGCTTTTCAAGATAAGCCCTTACTGATGTCCAGAGGTTTATTAATTTATCCCAACTTACGGCAGTTTCAACTGTATCTGTCATCACCCCGATGTCCATTAGCGGATCACGCAAATAGGCGCTGCTGTAACGCTGCTCCAGCCATTCCTTTGTGGGTTTGCTGCCAATAGAAAATCCACCTTCTGAGCGGGCAATTTTCTTTATCTTTTTCTTTATCAGGCAGGTATAATCCTTATCTCCATCCACTGTTACAAACATCAAACACCTTTCTCCTGAATGGTAGCCGAGAAATCGTAAAAATTTATCAGAGAAACTGTTTTCAAAACCTTTAATTTTAAATCCGGTATCTGTTTCAACAGGGTCGGAAATCCTGAACAACGATGGTTTTCCGATTCCGGCTTGCATTATGTTGCGCATACTTTCGGTGGCCGATTCGAAATTCTTAAAAATAAAAGAAGCAAAGGTTTTGTTTTGAGGCCGCCATCTTTTGATCTTCAGGGTAACCCGGGTGATGATGCCCAAACAGCCCTCAGAACCGATAAATGTTTTGTTTAAATCCCATGCTTCGGCACTGGCAGGATACTCTTTGGTTTCGATAATCCCGGCAGGGGTAATCACTTTCATGGCCAACACTAATTCGTCAATCTTGCCATAGTAGGTTGATTCTTGTCCCGCACCACGTGCTGCCACCCAGCCACCGACGGTTGAATATTCAAAAGACTGCGGGAAATGGCCGCAGGTATATCCTTTACCAAAATTATTCAACTGTTTTTCAAAAGCCGGACCATACATCCCTGCTTCAACAGTTGCTGTGCTGTTTATTTCGTTTACTTCCAAAATTTTATTAAAGTGCCGGGTGAGGTCGAGGCTGATCCCGCCTTTTGGGGTTTCGAGGCCACGTGTAACCGAAGATCCGCCGCCCATGGGCGTTACCGCAATATTTTCTTTGTTGCAAATTTGAAGAATCTGAATAATTTCTTCTTCCGTCCGCGGGTAAACCACCAGGTCGGGTGGTGTATTAACCTCTCCTTTTCTGAGCAATAAGAGTTCTGAAAAGAAATAGCCCATGGCATGTGAAGCCCTGGCATAGTCGCTTTTGTCAATATTTTCAGCACCACATATCGCTACTAACCGGTTTATCGTAACTCCAGGTAACGAACAAGCTTTCCGTAAGGTTATCTCCTCATCTCCAAATAGAACATGTTGCTTGAAGTTTTTATCGGAAAAATCAAACTTTTCTTTCAAAAGCCCCACAATACCTTTATCAAGAGATTCTTCCCTTTTGTCTCCCCATTTAAAAATTGTACGATATGTATTTTTCATGATTTTTTATTTCTAGTCCTTGCGTGAAATTCATATCAACATTAGGTCAAAAGCGACAACTACAAATTTACAGAATTTAGGCAATCAACTTTTCTGATTTAAATTGAAACAGATACAGTGTTCTCGCCAAAACTCTTTATTAGTCTGGTAATAGAAACCTTTTTTGCACCTGCTCAATTTCACTTTTAATTTTCGACTGATTCCAGTGTAAATAATCACCTGCTAAATGTGCAACCTGTTCGATAACTCCGTCGCCGGGATGTCCCAGGCCACCTAAGCCCGTCCTCCTGAATAAAATATCCGACAACGACAATGCCGATTCATTTTGAATTGCAAATGCCGCTTCGGCCAAAATTTCTCCTTCCTCATTTAAGACCTTTGCCAATTTAGGATGCTGACGGGCAAGATTGAATATTTCATGACACTCTGTTCCATAATTCTTACCCAAATATTCAATGGTTTTATAGTGAAAATCGGCATATTGTTTGTGAAGGTTTTTCATAAACGCAGACATTTCTTTAATTTCACAGCCCGAAAGATATTGCGTTTCACTATTTGATTTGGGAAGTTTGAGCTTCATTTTTTTCGCAATTTTTTCAACTACTTCAACAGCAAGTTGCCTGCTGGTGGTGTATTTTCCGCCTTCTACCGTAAATAATCCGTCCATGCCTTCATCCGCATTATCGTAAATTTCATATTTCCGCGACGATTCATACGAATTCTCTGTATCGGTATCTGCCAATGGCCGGAGTCCGCCATAATAAAATAAAACATCTTCATAATTCAACGGCGGGATATCGTAGTTTTCGTTAACCTCATCCAATAATTCCAAGATGCTTTGTTTTGAAACTTTGTAATTGTCCGGGTTGCCGATATATTCTTTGTCTGTTGTTCCAATCAGTGCATGATTTCGCCAGGGCATCACCATAATATGCCGTTTACGTTTAGTCATCACCGAGACCGCGTGCATATTACACAACTTTTTGGTTACAATATGGATGCCTTCCGAACGCCGGATATGATGCTTGGTTTCGGAACTTGTCGCTTGTTTAATGATGATATCTGCCCAGGGCCCGGCACAATTTACAATAGCAGGCGCCTTGAACACTCCTTCTTTTCCTGATATTTCATCCATTACTTTTATGCCTGTCACCTGCCTGGCTTCCCGAAGAAAAGAGGTTACCCTTGCATAATTAGAGAGTTTTGCGCCTTGTTTTTCGGCCGATTTCAAAAAGGCAAGGGTCAGCCGTTCGGGAAAGATATTCTGGCAATCATAATAAACGTTTGAGCCGGTTAATCCGCGTTTTTTCACACAGGGCTCAAGCTTAATTGTACTTTTGGTTTTATAAGTTTTGAAGCGGGGCAGTTTTTTTGACTTATCCCAGGTAAACCCTTTATCATACGAAAGCAAATCGTACAGCCACATCCCGATTTGCATCGTCCATTTATTACTCTTCAACGAAAGAAAAGACGGAATCATAAAAGGAATGGGATACAAAAAGTTAGGGGCAATATTGCTCATGATTTTTCTTTCCCGCAAAGATTCGCGAACCAAACCTAACTCCAAATTTTTCAAATAACGCAGTCCGCCGTGAATTAGTTTTGAGGTGGCCGAAGAAGTAGCCGAACCGTAATCGCTTTTTTCAAATAGTGCTACCTCCATGCCTCTTAAACCTGCTTCATAAGCCAGCGTTGCACCTGTAATTCCCCCGCCTATGACGATTAAATCAAATTTCCCTGATTGATGTGTGCTGATAAACCTTTCCATGGCAATGAATTATACGTTGAAATTGACAACAAAGTTTATCATATATTGGAAGAATATTATTAACAAATGGTAAAAAATAAGACAAAGCCGGGTACTTGGAAATTATTTTTTGAAGCGCAAACCTTTATTTATCAAAACGAATACTTTTCCTAAGCCTGCTTAACGATTGCGAAGTAATACCAAGGTATGAGGCGATGTATTGTAAAGGAACATAAAGAAATACATCAGGAAATTGCTCCATCATTTTTTTATAGCGCATTTCCGCTGTTTGGGTAATAAAAGCATAAATTCTGTATTGTGTATCCACAAACATTTCTTCCATCACCCGGCGGCCCACCTTTTGCCAGTTGATATAACTATTGTAAAGTTTCTCGAGCTTATCGCGATGAATTACAAGGAGTTCGCAGTCGGTAATGGCCTGAATAATTTCAAATGATGGCGTTTGGGATATAAAACTGGGAAGCGCTGTAACAAAGGAATGGAGCGGCGAAATATCACGGGTAATTTCGTCCCCGTCATGATTGTAATAAACCCGCAAATATCCATTTTGTGTAAAAGCAATGTGTTGGGCAATCTCACCTTCCTGCACAAAGAATTCATTCTTTTTCAGCCTTCTGGCCTCTATCAAAGGATAGGCCGCCTGCCATTCTTCATCACTCAGGTTAACTAATTTTGAAACAAATGTTTTAACATGGGTGTACATCTTACCGGGTTTATGTCGTTGACAAATTTAATGAAATGAATAAAACGGCTAAATATTATTTTGAAGTGCCGGAATAAATCCTTTCGGGATTTTGGAAAAAGTTGATAACTATCATCAGCGCATCAAAATAGGAATTAGCCAAATTCGTCGAAGATTCCTTGTTTTGTGTGTTCAGGTTAAACGAAAAAATTATGTAACTTAGCAGGTCGAAAACTTACGGTCATGAAAAAAGTGAACCTCCTTTTTGTTTTTTTATTTGTTTTTCTTTTCTCCACTTCAGCTCAATCGCTACAAGCGCTTTGGGCATCCGAAACTGTTTTTCGCGTTCCTGAATCGGTCTTTTACAATCCCAAAACGCAACAAATTTATGTGTCGAACATCAATGGGAAATCGGATGTTAAGGATCATAATGGTTTTATCTCCAAACTGGATAAAGACGGAAAGGTGGTTGAATTGGCTTGGGTAAAGCATCTTGATGCT
>CBETNY010000046.1:0-8605 GCA_965537275.1 uncultured bacterium
ATCGATGGCATTTGTCTCGAAAAGAACAGTACCGCCCAATTCCTGAAATTGCCGTCGCATGACTTTCACAATCTCACGCAGTTTGTCGCTACCCAGATGTGGATGGGTCAGGTATTTGATCTCTTCGGGAGCCCCGGCATCCACATAGGTTTGAAGAATAAAGCGTTTTTCCACGGAGATGCGCTTGCTGCGCGAAGTCAATTTGCCGTCGGAAAAAGTACCGGCACCCCCTTCTCCGAAAGCATAATTTCCCAACGGGTCAAACTTGCCGGAGGTTTCAAAGGTAGTGATGCTTTGGCTTCGCTTATCCACATCGGCACCCCGTTCGATGAGGGTAGTCTGATAACCGGCTTTTTGTAACACAAAAGCAGCAAAAAAACCGGCCGGGCCGCTTCCCACCACCACCGCTTTTTCGGTGCGTTTGGCGTAGGGAATTTGCAAAACAGGAATGGGATCCGCATCAGGACCTTTTAATTCGGGAGAATGCACCAACACCCGCATTTGCCAGTGAATGTGATCTTTTTTCCTGGCATCAAGGGCTTTGTTTTCAATCTCCCAACTGAATTGACGTATCCCCAACATTTTCCGGATACGTTGCTCCAGGTAGACCTCACGATAACTGGTAGGCATTTGTAATTGAATGCGTTTAAATCCCATAAGAGAAGCCCATTATTTAAAATTTACGAAAGCCGCCAAGCTCACTTTTATTTTACTTCGCTGCCATTTTGCACCGGATCGACCGGTGACACAAAACGCAAACTTCCATCTTTGTCCTGCGCCATTAAAATCATTCCCTGCGACTCGATTCCGCGCAATTTACGCGGTGCAAGGTTTACCAACACACTCACCTGTTTACCGATAATCTCTTCGGGAGCATAGTGTTCGGCAATACCCGAAACCACCGTGCGCTGGTCGATTCCGGTATCGATTTTGAGTTTTAGCAATTTTTTTGTTTTGGGTACTTTTTCAGCTTCGAGGATGGTTCCCACCCGGATATCCATTTTCTCAAAGTCATCGAAGTGAATTTCATCTTTGGCCGGATGTGCCGGGGCACTGGCTTCGTTTGATTTTTTCGTATCAAGCAATTTTTGCACCTGTTTTTCCACCTCGGCATCTTCAATTTTCTCAAACAAAAAAGCCGGTTCACCCAACTGGTGTCCCTGTGTCAATAAATTGTCGCTGCCGGCATCCTGCCATTTTAAAGTTTCGGCTTGCAACATGGTGGTAAGTTTGGCCGCGCTAAACGGAAGGAAAGGTTCCGACAAAATCGCCAAATTGGCCACTATTTGCAATGATATATTCAGGATGGTTTCTACCCTTTGCGGATCGGTTTTAAAGATTTTCCAGGGTTCATTATCGGTGAGGTATTTGTTTCCCAAACGGGCCAAATTCATCACCTCCGACAAAGCTTCGCGAAAGCGATACAATTCAATACTGGAAGCAATTTTATCAGGAAATGCGTTGATACCGGAAATAGCCTCACGATCAATTGCTTGCAGTTCGTGACGTGGCGGTACTTTTCCTCCGAAATATTTTTTGGTCAGTACCAGGGTCCGGTTAACAAAATTGCCATAAATCGCCAGCAATTCGTTGTTATTGCGTGCCTGAAAATCTTTCCAGGTGAAATCGTTATCTTTGGTTTCGGGAGCATTGGCGGTGAGCACATAACGCAGCACATCCTGTTTTCCGGGAAAGTCTTCAAGGTATTCGTGTAACCACACGGCCCAGTTACGCGAAGTGGAAATCTTTTCATTCTCCAGGTTTAAAAACTCATTGGCCGGTACATTGTCGGGTACCAGGTAAGAACCTTCGGCATGGAGCATGACCGGAAAAATGATGCAATGAAAAACGATGTTGTCTTTCCCGATAAAATGTACCAGCTTGCTGTCGTCCGATTTCCAAAAGGGTTCCCAATCTTTTCCTGTTTGGTTACTCCAGGCTTTACTGGCGGAGATATAACCAATGGGCGCATCAAACCAAACGTACAACACCTTTCCTTCGGCTCCTTCCACCGGTACTTTTACACCCCAGTCAAGGTCACGGGTAACAGCACGGGGTTTTAAGCCCAGGTCGATCCACGATTTAACTTGTCCGTACACATTGGTTTTCCAATCGTGTTTGTGGCCCTCTAAAATCCAGGTTTTTAACCACTCCTCATATTGATCCAACGGCAAATACCAATGTTTGGTCTCTTTAAGTACCGGCACGGCACCGCTAAGAGCCGATTTTGGATGAATCAGTTCGGTGGGGCTCAGCGAGGTGCCACAACTTTCACACTGGTCACCATAAGCCTTTTCGTAGCCGCAATGAGGGCAGGTACCGGTAACATACCGGTCGGCCAGAAATGTATGGGTGCTTTCGTCATACAGCTGCTCGCTGGTTTTTTCGATAAATTTACCGGCATCGTACAATTTTTTAAAAAAAGCCGAAGCCGTTTCATGGTGCACCGGTGCAGAGGTACGCGAATAGATATCGAAAGAGATCCCAAACTCCTCAAACGATTTTTTAATTAAGGTGTGATAACGATCTACAATCACTTGCGGACTCACCCCTTCTTTCCGGGCTTTGATGGTTATGGGAACACCGTGTTCATCGGAGCCTCCGATAAAAAGCACCTCCCGGTTATTTGATCGCAGGTAACGTGCGTAAATGTCTGCCGGCACATAAACACCTGCCAGATGTCCAATGTGAATGGGGCCGTTGGCGTAAGGCAAGGCCGATGTAATGGTATATCTTTTAAATTTTTTGCTCATACAAACCGATTTTCCGTAATTTCGGCAAAGTTAAAAGAAAAAAGAGTACCTGATTTGGGTAGTGATGGTGTTTATTCCTGATAACCATTAGATGATTATGTTGGATTATTTCACCCACCCGATTCCTCTTAAACAAGTTGTATGGCTGATCATAATGAATTAGGAAAAAAAGGCGAACAATTGGCCGTTGAATGGCTGACCGATAAGGGATATACCATTTTGGAAACCAATTGGCGGTTTGAAAAGGCAGAAGTGGATATTATTGCCCGCGACAGGGAGGAGTTGGTCATTGTAGAAGTAAAAACACGAAGTACCGATTTTTTCGGGCTCCCCGAAGAGGCAGTTGATACCAACAAGGAAAATTTGCTGGTCGGCGCTGCCGAAGCCTATGTGGAAATGAACAACCTTGACATAGATGTCCGCTACGATATCATTGCCATTGTCTTACAATCGGGGAAGGCCCGCATCAGGCATATCCGCGATGCATTTTACCCCGGCTTATGAAAAACATGCTGCAACATCCCGAATTTCAAAAATGGTTCGGCAGAGCGGTTCTGCTGCTGCTTTTGGTACTGATGGTACTCAAATGGATTTTTGGATGGTGTAGTTTGTTGCTTTGCGGATTGTTTTTAACCAGTGTGATTGCATGGGCAGTGATATCAGACTTTGGGCCGGGCATGAAAGACCAATAGCGGGATTTCCGTTTGAAAGAGAAATTTCCGGGTGATGGACGATTTAAGAAACAATTTGGAAAACAAAGAATGATGATGAGTGGTAATGGCGACCAATTCAATTTGTTTTTCCTTGATAAAGTCTTCGAGGCCCAGTTGGGGATCAAGACATTCAAGCAAACCACATTCAATTTTCCGGATTCCCAGGGTATCAATTAAAAACTGCCGCACTTTATGCATAAACAGCTCTTCCGATTTTTCAATGTCCTCGGAAACATGCAGGCAGTAAATCATTGAACCAAAAGGTTTGACAAATGACGCCAGTTTACTCATGGCCCAATAATCGGTGTCATCGCAATTGGTGGCATACAACACCCTGTCAGGGGTTTGAAACGATGTTGCATCATATCCCTTAGGCACGGCCAACACGGGAATTTTGGCTTTTTCGATAACTTTGGAGGTAACACTTCCAAACGACCGGTAACCTTCCAGTTCGCTGCCCCGGGTACCCATCACCAGCAACCCGGGCTTATACTCCTTCACATAACTCAAGATGGAATCCACCGCATTTCCTTTTACCAAATCATAAAAAACATTCACCCCTCTTGCGTGGTGCTTTTTGAGGGTCTTTTTCATCTTATCAACCAATTCCACCAGGTTTTCGGCGGCTTCCACTTCAATTTCACGGGTAATTTTATCCAGATTTACCGAAAAGGTATAGGTTTCAAGATGCGAATAAGGACTCATCAACGGATCGAAGTAAACATGTAACAGCTGAACATCGGCTTTGAGTTTTGCCGCCAATGCCAGCGCATACGATACGGCATTTTCGGCATGGGGAGTAAAATCGACCGGTACCAAAATTCGTCTGACCGATCGCATATATTCCACAGCAATTTGTTTTTCTTTGCCATAGGCTTTTAGGAAATCGTCGAGAATTTCGGAAGCCGCCGGAAGATCTTCTGCTTTAACAATAATATTGACTCCTCCGGGGCCTTCTTTAATCATATTCAAATGGGTCATGAAATTTTCGATTCCCTTCTCTTCGAGACGGGCGCTTAGCAGCTGTGCCCGCATATAAGTCAATGTTGCCAAGGTGATGAATTTGTTTTTCATGGTAGCTGCTTTTAGTTCAAATAACAGGTAAATATAAGAAAAAATACCATGCAATGCAAGACAAACAACCGGAATGGTTAATTTTGCAGGTTCATTTAAAGAAATCATGGATCAAAAAAGAAAGCCCGCTTCGGGGAATAATAAGAAAAAATACAACCCTAAAAACACCCATTCACGGAAGAAAGGGGTGAGAAGCGAAACACCCACTCCAAAGGAAGGAATCCGCTTAAACAAATACCTGGCAGATGCCGGGGTGTGTTCACGCCGCGAAGCCGACCGCCTGATTGAAAGCGGTTCGGTTCAAATTAACGGGAAGTTTATTACACAACTTGGAACAAGGGTCTTGCCGGGCGACAAAGTACAGTTTGGCGGACAAACCCTCAGCCGCGAAAAACCGGTGTACCTTTTACTGAATAAGCCCAAGGGATTTATCACCACTTCCGATGACCCCCAAAACAGAAAAACGGTGATGAACCTGGTTGAAAATGCCTGCTCCGAACGGATTTATCCTGTGGGCCGCCTCGACCGTAACACCACCGGTTTGCTGTTGTTTACCAATGATGGCGATTTGGCCAAAAAACTCATGCATCCCAAATATGAAACAAAGAAAATTTATCATGTTTTTTTAGACAAGAACCTGACAAAAAACGATATGTTGCGTATTGCCGAAGGCCTTGAACTGGAAGATGGTTTTATTGCTCCCGATAAAATCGCCTACGTGGCTCAGGCAGAGGATAAAAAGCAAATCGGACTTGAAATTCATTCGGGTAAAAACCGCATTGTACGGCGTATTTTTGAACACCTGGGCTATAAGGTGATGAAACTCGACCGGGTTTTCTTTGCCGGGCTCACCAAAAAAGATCTCCCCCGCGGCAAATGGCGCTTCCTCACCCCCAAAGAGGTCAACCTGCTGAAGCGGTTGGGATAATTTATTGCATTTACGTGACCTTCTTGCGGCAGTATTCCTGAAATTTTATCTTTGTAAAAAATTCAACGTATGGCCTTTACCTATTCCTATCCACGACCGGCACTTACCGTTGATTCGGTGGTGTTTAAAAAAGAGAATAACCAGGTTCGTGTCCTTTTGATTCAACGCGACAAACCCCCTTTTGAAGGGATGTGGGCACTGCCCGGTGGTTTTGTTGAAATGGACGAAACTTTAGAAGAAGCTGCTTTACGCGAACTGGAAGAGGAAACAGGTATTTCTGAAGTGATGTTGAGTCAGCTTCACACCTTTGGAGCGCCCGATCGAGATCCACGTCACCGAACTGTTTCGGTGGTCTATTGGGGATGGCTCGAATCGAACCAAAAAGCCATCGCCGGAGATGATGCACGCAGCTTGCAATGGTTCAACATTTCCAAACTTCCCGACCTGGCTTTCGACCATAAAATAATTTTACAAATGGCCATTGCAAAAGCCCTCAACGGAGGTTAACAAAAAATATGTGTGGAAGATTTCAATTATCGGTAAAAGGAAAACAGATTTCAGAACGGTATCAGTTAAGCGTTTACGATGATACCTTTAAACCTTCCTACAATTGTGCTCCCTCACAGCTTCTACCCGTTATCCTGCTTCAAAACAACCGTCAGTTGCACTATTTTAAATGGGGTTTGATTCCCTTTTGGGCAAAAAATGCAGCCATTGGAAACCGGTTGATCAACACACGTGCCGAAACCGTTGAAGAAAAACCCAGCTTCCGCGATGCCTTTCAACACAGGCGTTGTTTGATTCCGGCAAACGGATTTTTTGAATGGGAAAAAACCGGAACCGGGAAACCATATCGGTTTTTTATGAAAGACGAATCCATTTTTTCGCTGGCAGGGATTTGGGAAAGCTGGAAAAACAACAAGGGAGAAGTGATTCGTACCTTCTCAATTTTGACCACCCGCCCCAACGCCCTGGTGCAGAAAGTCCATCCACGGATGCCCGTTATATTGGCTCCAAACCACGAACAAGACTGGTTGAATGAAACCAAACCGGAAAAACTAAAAAAACTCTTGCTTCCTTTTGATGCTTCTAAAATGGACGCTTACCCGGTGTCGAAGCGCCTGAACAATCCGGCTATCAACGACCCCGGTCTGGTAGCACCTGAAACCGGTCCGCTCAATTTATTTGATTAGCCCCTTCAAAGGAGACCTCTATTCATTTCGCGCTCCAATGAGAAGTTCGAGCATTTTGATACCTGCTTCGGCAATAACCGTTCCCGGACCAAAGATGGCTGCAACGCCGGCATCGTACAAAAACTGGTAATCCTGATGCGGGATAACGCCGCCCACAATCACCATAATATCCTCTCTACCCAAAGATTTTAACGCTTTTATCACCTGAGGAACAAGGGTTTTATGTCCGGCAGCCAGGCTCGACACCCCAAGAATATGGACATCGTTTTCCACAGCTTGACGGGCGGCTTCTTCAGGGGTTTGAAACAACGGACCTATATCGACATCAAAGCCCATATCGGCATAACCGGTTGCCACCACTTTGGCACCCCGGTCGTGGCCGTCCTGTCCCATTTTGGCAATCATGATGCGGGGCCGGCGACCTTCCAACCCGGCAAACCGGTCGGCAAGTTTACGCGCCCTGTCAAAAAGGTCATCATCCCCTGCTTCTGAAGAATAGACTCCTGAAATAGATTTTATCACTGCTTTATACCTCCCGAAAACTTTTTCGCAAGCATACGAAATTTCTCCGAGACTTGCACGTTTTTTTGCTGCATCAACCGCCAATGCCAAAAGATTTCCCTTACCGGTTTGGCACGCTTTGGTAATGGCGTCGAGACTTTGCTGCACAGCCTTTTCATCCCTGTTAGCCCTTAATTTTTTCAAACGCTCCAGCTGTGCTTCACGCACCGCCGTATTGTCGACCTCAAGAATTTCCAAAGGATCTTCTTTTTCAAGACGGTATTGGTTTACCCCGACGATAATGTCTTTTTTGGCGTCGATGCGAGCCTGTTTGCGGGCTGCAGCCTCTTCGATCCGCATTTTAGGCAATCCGGTTTCTATGGCCTTGGCCATTCCTCCCATCTGTTCCACTTCCTGAATCAGCTTCCAGGCTTTATGGGCAATTTCATGGGTAAGACTCTCCACGTAGTACGAACCGGCCCAGGGGTCAACACTGCGACAGATTTCTGTTTCCTGCTGCAGGTAGATTTGTGTGTTCCTGGCAATACGGGCCGAAAAATCGGTGGGCAAAGCAATGGCTTCGTCCAGGGCGTTGGTATGCAGCGACTGGGTATGGCCCAGGGCAGCCCCCATGGCTTCAACACAGGTACGGGCCACATTGTTAAACGGATCTTGTTCAGTAAGGCTCCATCCCGAGGTTTGCGTATGGGTGCGCAGGGCCATCGATTTAGGATTTTTGGGATGAAACGATTTTACAATTTTTGCCCATAACATACGTGCAGCGCGCAGTTTGGCAATTTCCATAAAATGGTTCATTCCCAATCCCCAAAAAAAGGAGAGTCGTGGTGCAAAATCATCAATCTCCAATCCCGATTTCAATCCGGTACGGATATAATCCAAGCCATCGGCCAGGGTATAAGCCAGCTCGAGGTCAGCAGTAGCTCCCGCTTCCTGCATATGATAACCCGAAATGGAAATGGAATTGAACCTGGGCATGTTCTGTGCAGTGTACTCAAAAATATCCGCAATAATCCGCATGGAGGGTTCGGGAGGATAAATGTATGTGTTCCGGACCATAAACTCTTTTAAAATGTCGTTTTGGATGGTTCCGGAAAGCTCGTCGAGACGCGCACCCTGTTCCAGGGCAGTAACAATGTAGAACGCCAGCACCGGCAATACAGCGCCGTTCATGGTCATCGAAACAGAAATTTTATTCAATGGGATTTGATCAAACAGAATTTCCATATCCAACACCGAATCAATGGCCACACCGGCTTTACCCACATCACCGGTTACCCGTTCGTGATCCGAATCGTATCCACGGTGAGTAGCCAAATCGAACGCAACGGAAAGCCCTTTTTGGCCGGCAGCCAAATTACGGCGGTAAAACGCATTGGACTCTTCGGCAGTGGAAAATCCGGCATACTGGCGAATGGTCCAGGG